>JBLNAZ010000194.1:0-23569 GCA_050259615.1 Syntrophomonadaceae bacterium
AGCTATTCAGAGTACCTGTAAAGGTATTACTGCCGTCCTTGGTTGCGATATTTACGTAACCTGAAAGGGCCCTGCCGTATTCAGCGTTAAAGGCGCCGCTGACGAACTGCATTTCCTGGATGGAGTTTGCATTTACGTCTACCACAGTCCCCCCGTCATAAACGTCAGTTACAGGAACGCCATCTATGGCAAAGACAACCTCACCTTTTCTACCTCCGCGGACGTTATTATCTGCGCCAACGACACCTGCCTGTAGCTTAAGCACGTCCTGGAATTCAGTTACCGGAAGCGATGAGATTTCATTGGCTCCGATTACTGAGGTGGAAGCTGTAAGATCTTTAGTAACCAGCGGGCGCTGTGCAACAACGACCACATCCTGATTAAGCTGAACGCTGGTTTCGCCTAAGTCAAAATCTATTTTGGTTGTCAGGTCTATAGAGACCTTAACGTTCTGCACCGTAGTGCTGTTATATCCAATGGCTGTAGCCTTAAGGCTGTAGGTGCCCGGGGCCACGTTTAATATGGAGTAGTATCCGTCCATATCCGTAGCTGCGCCCTGGCTGGTACCCACGAGAACGATATTAACAAAAGGCAATGCTTCGCGTGTTGCAGCATCCACAACCCTGCCGGCAATCTTGCCGGTAGTTCCTAAAGGGCCGCCATATGTTATTGTTTGGACTGAAAATGTGAGTATTAGAGAAAAAAACAGTAGCAATTTTTTCATAGAAACCTCCGTAGAAGGAAGATATTTGTACTTACTGGATTCATGGCTTTTTAATTTAAAGGATTGAAGAAAACTAAGAAAATCTTTTGTAATTTTAAAACGGTTTGGAGATAATTATACAATCCCGTCCTATTTAGGATGGATTTAGATACCAAACGCTGTTTTATTGAAAGAGCCGGCTGACAATCAGCAAAAAGAAATTAGGAACCGATCTGTAATAAAGGCAAAAACGCTGCATCTGCTACCTTGCAATTGCGGCCATTTACTTTACAAACATAAAGAGATTTCAGGAGCAAAAGCAATAGCATTATTACGATAAATGTAAATATATTAAAGGAATAGAGCAAAAAAAAGCCGGCTTAAAGAAGCCGGCTTTTAACAAGTCACGATTTGACTATTCGCGAACAACCCATGTTTTAACTACAGCCGTAACGCTCGGGTGGAGTTTAATATTAACGCTGTAGATACCCAGAGATTTAATAGGTTCAGCGATTTCGATTTTACGTCTATCGATCTCGTGTCCTTTTTCCTTCAGTGAATCAGAAATCATCTGAGTGGTAACAGTACCGAATATTTTATCTTCCTCGCCGACTTTAACCGGGATAGTGACAGAAACTTTTTCAAGTTCAGCAGCCAGATGTTCTGCAGCTTGCAGTTCTTTAACCTTTTTCTTGGCCAGCTGTTTCTTTTCTTCTTCCAGCGCTCTAACGTTGCCTTTTTGGGCAGCAAAAACGATATTGCGGGGAATCAGGAAGTTACGTGCAAAACCATCTTTAACGTCAACCACATCACCAATCTGACCGAGTTGTTCAAAGTTTTTTCTTAATATAACTTTCATTATTCCTCCGTATTACTTTAAGGCTTCAGAAACATAAGGCAGTAAAGCGATCTGTCTGGCTCTTTTGATGGCAGTAACCAGTTCCCTCTGATGTTTGGTACAAGTACCGGTAATTCTCTTAGGAATGATTTTGCCCTGTTCGGTCAGGAACTTCACCAGTCGTTTTTCATCCTTATAGTCTATATATGTTACGTTAGCCTCGCAGAACTTGCAGATTCTTTTATTTTTCATAATTCTTCAACCAACTTAAAAATTATTGATTATTTAATAATTCCGACTCTTCATCAGATAAGAACTTATCGAAAGAAGTATCCTCATAAGCCAGGTCATCCTCAGCAGCATCGATAAATGCGCCTTCTCCGGAAGTATTTTTACCAACCTTATTGAGAAACTGAATTCTTTTAGCTTTTATTTCGACAATACTTCTATTATGGCCGTCTTCAGTTTTCCAGCTTCTGCTCTGGAGTTCACCGTCGACCAAAACTGCGCTGCCTTTTTTGAGTCTTTCCTTGCAGCTTTCGGCCAGTTTATTCCATGCAACAACTCCCACATAGCAGACGTCTTCCTGCCAGTTATTAGAGCTATCCTTGTACTTCCTGTTAGCAGCAATGGAAAAATTTACAACAGGCGTATTGTTTGAAGTCTGTCTGAATATTGGATCCTTTGTTAAGTTGCCTGCTACTAATATGCTGTTTAGTTCAGGCATTTTTAATTCACCCATGCTTAAATCCTCCATCTTATCGATATAGTTTATTATACTTCCTTATCCGTTTTTTCTTCAGTTTTAGCGGGAGCCGGTTCTTCAGCAGGAGCAGCTTCGGTTGCAGCAACTTCAGCTTCCTGAGCCTTAGCAGCCTTACTTTTTTCAAAATATTCCAGAGCGAACTTATCCAAAACGATCGTTAAGAATCTGAGTACAAACTCATCGAGCTGGTACATTCTTTCGAGTTTTGCGATCAGATCTGTTGGAGCAGAAAACCTAAAGATTACATAGTAACCGCTTTTGGTTTTATCTAATGTATAGGCCAGTCTTTTCCTTCCCCACTTATCAACTTCAGTAATCTCGCCTCCGTTTACCCGGATCAGTTCTGATATTCTGTTGATAGTAGCTTCGATCTGTTCTTCTTCAATGGCAGCATTAACAATAACTGCACTTTCGTAATGATTCTTTTGCATTGTCCTGATTCACCTCCTTTGGACTAAAGGCCCTTACACATAAATGGCAAGAGCAGGAGTTACTAACTTAGTTAATTATAAACTTTTATTAAATACAAACACAATATACATTATTTTCCGGAATCCAGCTCTTTAGAATTATTTTCTTTCCGGCCTTCTTCCTTCGGGTTATTTGCCTCACCTAAGCCGTCATGCTCCGGAAGAGCCGATTGCCTGGAAACCCTGCTGTAAAAGTCGAGCATCGATTTGACGCCGCCTTTAATATACTCTGCAAGCATTTGGCTGCCCATCTTAAAGGCAGGCTCAAGAGCCTTAAACTCCTCTTCTGAGAAGCTGCCCAGCACATAATCGACCATTCCTCCCTGAGGAAAATTCCTTCCTATGCCTATCCGGAGGCGGGGGAATTTGTCGGAAGCGAGATGATAAATAATAGAACTAATGCCGTTATGGCCGCCATCGCCGCCTGAGAGCTTAATTTTAAGCTGTGCAAGGTTCAGGTTCAGGTCGTCATAGAGCACCAGAAAATCCTCGGGGTCCAGTTTATGTTCAGATAAAAAATCACTGGCAGCAACGCCGCTCAGGTTAACATAAGTGCCGGGCCTTACGAGTATGAACGGGGAACCTTCCAATTCCCCTTCGGCAAAATAATAGTTTTGTTTTGAAGCCTTAAAAGAAAGGTCCAAACTTTGGGCGAAATAGTCCAGGAGCATAAAGCCAACATTATGTCTGGTGTCAGAATAACGGCTCCCTGGATTTCCGATAGCAAAAACAGCCCGCAATTATTCTGCTTCTTTTTCAGCTTTTCCTTTAGCAATAACTTCCGGTTCAGCAGCAGCACCTTCCTCAGCAGTTTCTTTTTCAGCTCTCGGGGTAACTACTGAAACAACCACAGCATCAGGAGCATTCAGAACTTCGACATTATCGAATTTCAGGTCTCTGACGTGGATTGAATCGCCAAGGTTCAGGCCATCAATTTTTATAGTCAGGTGTTCAGGCATATCCTTAGGCAAACATTCAACGTTCAGCTTATGGAGCACCTGCTGTAAGACGCCGCCCTGCTTAATACCTGCAGCATTGCCGGAAAGAAGAATAGGGACTTCAATTTCCATCTTATCTGAAGTATTGATGCCGTGCAGGTCGAAATGTACTATTCTGTCTGTAACGGGATCAAACTGTACATCTTTCAGTACGCAGGCAATGCCTTCATTATCACCCAATTTAAGGCTGACCATATGAGCCTCAGAAGTATAGATAAGGGGTTTGAGCGCCAGTTCAGGCACTTCAATTAGAACAGGTTCCTGTGCTTTAGCATAAAACACGCCCGGAACTGATCCCTGTCTTCTAAGCAGCTTATTCGCGCCTTTATTACTTTTTTGTCTTTCTTTGGCATTTAATATTATTTCTGCCATATCATCTCCAAGATATTAATTCAAAATTTCTTATCCTTTATCAATTTCAAAGAGCGAACTTATTGATTCGTTCCTATAGGTTCGCCTTATGGCTTCGGCAAAGATCTCCGAGGCTGTTCTAACTGAAATTTTGCTTCCATTCTGTGCTGTTTCATGCAAAGGGATAGTATCGGTAACGTAAAGTTTGGTAATTTCCGATTTCTCAATTTTCTCGACAGCATCAGCAGAAAGCAGCGGATGTGTAACAGCGCCAAAGATTTCGAGGGCGCCTTTATCCTTAAGGGCTTTAACGGCAGAAACAAACGTACCGCCAGTATCTATCAGGTCATCAACGATCAGAACATTTTTACCTTCAACGTTTCCGATAATATTCATAACTTCGGAAAAGTTAGGTTTAGGTCTCCTTTTGTCTATAACCACGAGGCTTGCATTGAGCCTGCGGGCATAGGATCGGGCCAGTTTAATGCCGCCGATATCGGGTGAAACCACCACCAGATTATCCTTTTTCTCAGTAAACAAACCGGAGAAAACAGGTGAGGAATAAAGGTGGTCAAATGGAATATCGAAGAAACCCTGAATCTGAGCCGCATGCAAATCCATTGTAATTACCCTGTCGGCGCCGGCGACAGTGACCATATTTGCCACAAGTTTGGAAGTAATAGAAACCCTGGGCTGATCTTTTCTGTCCTGACGTGCATAACCGAAGTAAGGAATAACTGCAGTAATTCTTTTAGCTGACGCTCTCTTTGCGGCATCAATCATTATAAGCAGTTCCATCAGGTTTTCGGCCGGAGGGTTTGTAGTCTGAATTATAAAAACATCCCGGCCCCTGATGTTCTCTTTATACTTAACCCAAATCTCACCATCGCTGAATCTTTTAAGTTCAATTTCGCCTAAATTCATTCCCAGATGGGCTGCAATTTTTTCTCCGAGCTTTGGGTTAGAGCTGCCGGAGAATATTTTAAATTCTATTTCGGACATTTTTCTATCAATTTTATAAAAATCTCACAAAGGAAATTTTAAATATACGTAAAATGAAAGGGTAAGTCAACAAAACAATGGAGCATGAATTTAGCCCAAAGGCTTGGAATTCCCGCAGCATTATTTATGTCTCAGGCCCTTAGGACCGGAGATCCCCGGTCTTATGATTTATTTTTTCTAAAAAGAAATATAATTACAATTAACAAAACAGCAAATGCCAATGAATATATCCAGACAGGGGTTTCCTTCAGCTTAAAGGGTCTGTATGTTGCCGTAATTGTCTTACCCATGCCTATTTCAGAGAGTTTGTAGCGCCAGGTAAGCCTGTTTTTGCTGATTTCCTGGGCATTATGAGTAATAATGTCGCCCGGGAGATAGTAAACATACGTCACTGTAAAGGAAGCTGCGTCCACGCCGAAACCTGTAGCCACGGGGGGGATGAACTGGGAAAATATTTTCTGTCCTGATGCGCCGTTCTTGATTGAGAAATTCGCTTCTTTGAAGGCTTTGGTGTTGTTCAGAGAATCCAGATGCTGAAAAGTAAATTCCACCTTTGCATGGATTGTGGTATCGGAGCTATCTGCATAAACCTCAATTTTATCAATTTTGCTGTAATTCGATGAAAATTCGTTCTTGATGGAATCGGGATCAAAGATACCAACCTGTTTAATGAAGAGGGAATCCTTTGAATTGGCTGTTTTCATCCAGTAATGGACGAACATGTTACCCGAGCCATCAGTCTTAACAGTGGTTTCCTGATAATAATTAAGGCAACCATTTAGAAACAGAGTTGTATAAAGAAAAAGCGCAAATAGTTTACGATTCATATATCCTGCAAAAAAGTTATTGGCAAAAATAGCTAATTTTAGGATATTATTGCAATAAGCAGTACAAATTGTTTTCGCTATCTTTTTCAGAACTGGAAAATTCGTTATTTTTGCAGTAATTATTTTTAGAAAAGAGGTTAGTAATGCCGACGTATGACTATAAATGTACAGAATGTGGATATGCATTTGAATATTTTCAGAAGATGACAGACAGCTATCTTGTGGAGTGTCCTAAGTGCAAGGGCAAGCTGAAGAGGCTCATTGGCGCCGGGGCAGGTCCCATTTTCAAAGGCACCGGATTCTACCAGACGGACTACAAGAACAAAAACAATGGAAGCAGCTCTTCGGCCAGCAAGCCGGTTTCAGTCCCAAAGAACGTTTCCACACCATCCGACAAAAAGTAATTAAGTCCGGTTGATGCTGCCGGCCAAAAAAGCCGCAGCACCAATTTGGCCGGACATACATTTTTTTGCTTTTCGAATTCCCGGAAATTCCTTCAATCCTGTGCTTAATTCCCTGGCTTCCCTGAACAGTTTTTCCATGGTGCAACTTAATTGGAATTGCCATTCATACAAGGCCTGTATAAAATAGATTGTTGTTTGTCTTAGAATTAAAGGAGGCGAGATATGAAGGCGCTTGTTTTCCACGGCAGCGGAGATGTTAGAGTTGAAGTGGTTAAGGACCCGGAGATAATGAATTCCGGAGATGCCATTATAAAGGTTACATCAACAGCAATTTGCGGCTCTGACCTGCATCTGTTCGACGGGTATATTCCAACAACTGAAAAGGGTGATATATTCGGACACGAATTCATGGGAGAAGTAGTAGAAAAAGGAAATGACGTTAAAAATCTGAATATTGGCGACAGAGTTGTGGTTCCATTCCCTATTTCCTGCGGACAATGCTACTACTGCAAGCAGCAGCTTTATTCTTTATGCGATAACAGCAACCCGAATAAGAAGATGGCTGAGAAAGTTTACGGCTATTCACCGGCCGGAATTTACGGCTATTCTCACATCTTCGGAGGCTTTGCCGGCGGGCAGGCTGAATACGTGAGAGTTCCGTATGCAGACGTGGGCCCCATAAAGATCAATAACGGCCTTACCGACGAGCAGGTATTATTCCTTTCCGATATATTCCCCACAGGTTACATGGCGGCAGAGAACTGCGGACTCAAGGGGGGTGAAATCGTAGCTGTATGGGGATGCGGCCCTGTAGGGCAGCTTACAATACAGAGTGCATTTCTGCTTGGCGCAGGCAGGGTAATTGCAATAGACAGAGTGCCATACAGGCTGCGCATGGCAGAGCGCCTGAGCAAGGCTGAAGCAATTAATTATGAGGAGGACAAGAATGTAATTGAAAGGATTAAGGACATGACAGGCGGGCGCGGGCCCGACTGCTGCATAGATGCAGTGGGAATGGAGGCGCACGGATCGGGACTCATGGGATTTTACGACAGGGCCAAGCAGGCAGTAAGGCTTGAGACGGACCGGCCAACGGCCTTAAGGGAAGCCATACAGGCATGCCGGAAAGGAGGAGTGGTTTCAATTCCTGGTGTATTCGGGGGTGTGGCAGACAAAATACCTTTAGGGGCAGCTTTCAACAAGGGTTTAACACTCAAAATGGGGCAGACACACGTTCAAAGATATATGGCCCCGCTGCTTAAAATGATAGAAGAGGGGAAAATTGATCCGTCGCAGATTATAACGCACCGTCTGAAAATTGAAGATGCGCCGCGCGGTTATTCAATTTTCAAGAACAAGGAAGATAACTGTGTAAAAGTGGTAATGAAGCCTTAAAACATTCTTCAGCCAGTCAGTCTCCGGCAGTTAATTTCCGGTTTTCAGAAGAGAAGTCTTCAAAGAGAGGTCTTAATATAAATTTTAGAGCCGGCACACTAAAAAAAATGGGCCGGCTCTAAAAGATATTTTTTAGAATGGTGTGCCTTAAAAAACGCCCAGTCCGGCGATTAGTCTTATAGCTCCCAGGAAAACTGCCGCCATGCAGAGATACATACCGTAAGTTGCCGGACGGTTGGGCTCTCCGGGTTTTGTATTTTTCCTCGTTATATAGCTGACGAAAAGACCAATAGCCGCAAACGGGATATTAATCCAGTTGAATGCGCCGAAACAGGGGAAGAGTCCGATTACAAATCCAATTAAAGCCAGAACTCCCCAAGCAAAACTTATTACCTGCATTTCTTACCTCATTTATAATTATAGTTAAGCTAACTTTGCCTTTTTTCTGAAAAACTTAATAAAAACTAATCTTCCCAGAAAAACGAACTGGTTTAAGACCAGGATAGAATAAAGTGCCGCAGATGCGCGGTTAGAGTATAATGCCCGTGAAAAATCGCCTTTTGAGATTTCAAAAAAAGCCGTAGTCATGCCGCACAAAGGGCATTCCCCGCGGCCGAGCCGTTTATTTTCGCACACAGGGGCAAGGGAAAACAGGGCATTTTCAGGCAAAACAAACGGAGCCAGAAGAATAAAAAGCGCAGAGAGGCTTAAGACTGCCCAGACTATAAAGAACCCCTGCCTGAATTCCCTTGTGATCATTACTTAGCCTGCATTGTAGTACATAATATAATTTTATCCTGATTTATTTTCACCATGCAGGAGGAAATAAAGCCGGGAAAACCTAAAAAATTAATCTTTAGCGAGCCTGAGTGAAAAAGTAAACTCGCTCCCCTGTCCGGGAAGGCTTCGGACGCTAATGCTGCCTCCGTTCTTTTCAACAAATTCCTTTGAGAGCACCAGGCCCAGGCCCGTACCCTTTTCGTTTGCGGTACCTTCGGTTGATATGCACTCATCAATCCGGAAGAGCTTTTCTTTCAAAGCATCAGGTATACCAACGCCTTCATCGCAGACAGAAATATTTACCATATCTTCCTGCACCGAACTGAATAAGGCAATTCTTCCTCCGGGCTTCGTAAACTTAACTGCATTTGAAATAAGATTTCTTACTATGGCGGCCGCCATATTTTTATCGGCAAAGACAGTCACCTGCCCGGGCAGGCGGTTTTCCAGAATAATTTCTTTTTTAAGTATCTGATCCTGGTAAAGCTCAATAACGGAGCGGACAATCTCATTGAGTTCAAGAATTTCGGGTGAGAAATTAAGCCTTCCTGTCTGAAGCCTTGCCCACTGCAGGAGGTTTTCAAGAAGCCTGAATACCCCGTTAGCAGATTTACTGATGCTTTCGGCGAGCACCTTAATTTCCTCAAGTGCAAGTTCATCTATATGTGAGGCCAGGAAATCCGAAATACCGAGCAGAGAATTAAAGGGGCTTTTAAGGTCGTGTGCAATAATTGAGAAGAATTTATCCTTGCTTGAATTGCTTTTAGCAAGTTCCTCTGAGTATTTCTTTATTTTATCCTCAGCTTTTCTGACTTCGGTAACATCCCTGGAAACGCCAACAATACCAATATACTTCCCCATATAGTCTGTAATAGGGACTTTAGTAGACGAGACGAAGCGGTACTGTCCGTCGGCTCTTCTGATTTTCTCGACTTTTGAAATCAGAGCCCTGCCTGTTTTCAGAATAATCTGCTCGTCATGAAAAGCCTCGGAAGCATGTTTTTTTGTAAAGAAGTCAAAGTCACTTTTACCGATAGCCTCCTCAGGATCATTTAAGCCCAGCACAAGTGCCTGCGCCTTATTTACCCTGACGAACCTGGAATCTTTATCCTTGAAGTATATAGTATCGGGAATATGATTCATTAATGAATAGAGGAGGTCTTTTTCAAAAGCCAGTTCTCGCAGTATGATACTGTTCTCAGCTTCAATATTTTCCAGATCCTTTACCCTTTTACGCAGACGCTCCAGTTCCTCAAGTTGAGATTCCGGGAGTCTGTCTGTATTTTCTGTTTTCATAAAAACACTGGGAAAATTTAATAAATCGGTTTAACCCTGCCTCTTGAGTACGAAAATAATATTTTTTTTAGAAATAATCCTCCTCCCAGGGTCAAATTAATAAAAGATGAAAATTTGCGGGATTTCGCCTGAAGGAAACCGCAGCATTCTGAAGGAAATATAAAAAACACTCATGTTAAGAAAAAAATTAGGAAATTTCAAAAAATATTTTTATATAATTAATAACAGGGTACGCGGAAGCATAATCTCCCTCTGGCAGGAATGCCAGAATCCGGCATAAAACAATTTATTTTAGATCCGTTATTATAGTTTTATTTTCGTCACAAATGAATTAAATCTGAACCGATTACTATTATTTTATGCAATAACTATAAAGGAGGGCAAGATGCTGTATTTAGCTTTAATACTGGCAGCCGTGATTTCCTTTGTTCTGGGGGCAGTACTGGTTTATGTACGGTTCACCAGCAAACATGCAAAGATTCACAATCAGTATTTCCGTGAACTGCAGGAGAACTATAATCTTGAGCTTCAGAACAAATGGCTCAAGGAGTCTCTCCAAAAGTTAAACATATTATAACTCCTATTAGCACCGGGACATAATTTTGCAGTAATAACAGCATAGAAAAGGCTGCAGAAGGTTTTATCTTTCTTCACAACCGGGTCGCCCACATTCAAGGTTTCATGTCCGGCAGCATGGACTGCTTCAGGACAGTCGGCAACAGTCTGTATTTCAGGAGGCAACAAAAAATGACGAACAAAGAATTTTTGCTCAAAGAGTACAGGAAGGCGCTGCACAAAGGATATTTTCATTATGCCTGGGTCATACTGCAGAATCTGCAAAAAAAGGCCAGCTATAAGAAATTTAATATTGAATTTTCTAATCTTTATGTAAACGAGGACGGATTTTTATTCAGCAGCTAGTTATTTTTTCCCACTCGTCTTTAAGCATACTCATTTTGTAGAGGCTCCAGTATTCATTTCCTATTCTGCGCACGTCTCTATGGAGTCCCTCCCGGATAAATCCTACTTTTTCATAGCAGTTAATTGCTGCCGTATTGAAGTCGAATACGTTGAGTTCAATTCTATGCAGGTTTAAGTCCCTGAAGCCCACTTCCAGAATTTTCAGCATCATTTCCTGTCCGACACCTTTGCCCCTTAAGGTTTCAGGGCCCACGAGCACGCGGCAGATGCAGGCGGATTTATTTTTCCTGTCGATGCTGTTAAGTTCAATATGTCCCACGTTTTTCTTTGTCGCGGTATCTTCAACAGTAAAAATGAGTCTGGGCGGATCGGGGCGTTCAGTTTCCCGGATATAATTTTCCAGCTGGGCTTCTGTAAGCGGAAAAGTAAAGACAGTGCCTGCCCACTGATATAAAAGTGCAGGTGAAGTAATCCATTCTATCAGGCCGGAGAAATCCTCCCTGGTAAATTTTCTTAAGCTGATCATCCGCTTTCCGGGTATTTAGTGATTTATTCGTCTAAATTTAATATTTTACATTCATATTTCAAATCACAATCCTGTAAAACAATGAACAACAAAACACTTCAGAGAGCAGTAGGTCTGGCGGTTTTCTTAATTACAGGTGTAATTTACTTTTTAACCGTACAGCCATCGGTATCCTTCTGGGATCCGGGCGAGATATCCTCCGCATCGTATTCACTAATGGTTCCACATCCTCCCGGCGGGCCGATGTGGCTTATTGTAGGCAGGATATTTTCGATGGTCCCGTTCGCACAGAACATAGGTTTCAGAGTCAATTCGCTTTCGGTTCTTGCCAGCTGTTTTTCCGTATTGCTTCTTTATCTGGTTGCAGTAAAAATTATTGAGAGCTACAGAGGCAGGCAATATAATAGCACTACCGAAAGACTTCTCACCTTCATACCCGCGGCCATTGGAGCACTGTCATATGCATTCTGCGACACATTCTGGTTCAATGCGCTCGAAGCAAATTATTTTGCCGTAAGCACACTTCTTTACTCGCTTGTAGTATGGCTTATGATGCTGTGGCATGAGAGGTACAATTCACCTGATAATGAGAAGTACATAATACTCATGGCCTACATAATAGGCATATCGGCAGGCGTACACCTGATGAGCATGCTGGCAATTTTAACTTTTGTGGGTGTGGTTGTAATGAAAAAGTATGTTACAGATGAAGTGATGTACAAAAGGAGCGCCTACATTTTCCTTATTCACCTGGCGATACTGGCGGTTGCGGCAATTGGACTCTGGGGCTCGCAGACCGGGAGCAGTGCCCCCACAGCTGAAGAGTATCAGGCATTCGACTCAAGGTTCAGGTGGATCATGCTCGGCATATCTGTAATATTCATGTTCATATACAGGCAGAAGATATTTAACAGAAGCTCCTTCTACATGCCGCTTATGATCGGAGCCGTTGTGCTGGCATTTGCATACCCCGGCATTGTAAAAGGATTTCCGGCTCTGCTGCTCTTTGTTTTCGGTCCAGATCCTATAGTCAATATGATAGTATATATTATTATTCTGGCCGCATTGGCGTACCTGGCGTACTGGGCAATCAAAAAACAGAAGCCGATATTAAACTTATCTGCTTTATGCCTGCTGTTTGCGCTTATAGGTTTTTCAACCTATTCAATGATAATCATAAGAGCCACGCAGCAGCCACCGATGAATGAAAATGATCCGGAGACTTTTAAGGAACTGGATTATTACCTGGGGCGTGAGCAGTATGGAGACTTCCCCGTTTTCAAGCGCAGGTTTTCTCCCGAGCCGCACCAGCAGGCAATTTACACTCAGTACCCGAGCGATCTGGATTTTCTCTGGAAGTACCAGATCAGTCATATGTATAACCGGTATATTCTCTGGAATTTTGTCGGGCGCGATTCCTACATTCAGGATGCCGGTGTAAACATAAAAGATTACTTTGCCATTCCATTTTTCTTCGGCCTTTTAGGTTTATATTTTTATTTCCGGAAGGACTGGAAGATGGCTTCGGCATTTTTAATTCTTTTTATTTTCATGGGCTATCTGATTGCGTTTTACCAGAACCAGCAGGAGCCGCAGCCGAGGGAAAGGGATTATTTCTATCCGGGAGCGCTGTTTGTATTCTGCCTGTGGATTGCAGTAGGCGTAAAAGAAGTGATGGAGCTGATAAGGGAAAAATTCCGCGGGCGTTCATATGAGTCTTCGGCTGCTTTTGGTTTTCTTGCGCTTGCCTTATTATTTATTCCCGCGCGTATGCTGCAGGTAAATTATTTCACGCACGACCGGTCGCGCGACTGGGTGCCGTGGGATATGTCGTACAATCTCCTGCAGAGCTGCAAGCCGGATGCAATTTTGTTTACAAACGGGGATAACGATACCTTCCCCCTCTGGTACCTGCAGTACGTTGAAGGAATAAGGCGCGACGTGAGAATAGTAAACCTGAGTCTTGCCAATACCGACTGGTACATAAGGCAGCTGAAGCATACAAAGCCTTACGGAACTCCGGAGGTTAAGTTCAGTCTGACAGACGAGCAGATAGATGGCATAGAGCCACAGCAGTGGCAGCCTCAGAACATTTCAATTCCCGTAGATCAGCCGACACTAAAAGCCTACGGTGTAACAGATACCTCTGTATTAAGAACAGGCAGAATCACCTTCAGGATGAATAATACATTGCAGTACGGAAATGTAAAGGCAATAAGAGTACAGGATATGGTAGTAAAGGATATTGTTGCTTCAAATACCTGGAAGAGGCCCATCTATTTTGCAGCCACTACGCCGCGCGATGCGAAGATAGGGCTAGATGACTACCTGCAGTCCGAAGGTCTGGCTTCAAGGCTCATGCCCCAGAGGGGCTTAAGAGGCATGGAGGCGATAAACGAGCCAGTGATGCGGCAGCAGCTGCTGGAACAGAATCCGTCTTATTCCAAAGAATACAAGCCGGGCTTCAAATTCAGGGGGATCAATGAAAGAGGAATTTTTTACGATGAGACACACCTAAGAATGATTCAAAGCTGCAGGATACCTTTTCTTCAGCTGGCTTATTATTATACCAATGTAGAAAGAAACAATACCATGAGCATAAAAGCCCTGGATGCAATGGAAAAGACAATTCCACAGGATTTAATTGAGATAGATTACAGAAGCCTCTACGATATAGCCAATCTTTACAGGGCTGCAGGAGCCGAGGACAGGTTCAGGCAGACAGCAAAGAAAGTTGAGTCGGGTGCCCTGAAGGAAATTGACCAGCAGGCGGGTAATCCCCAGACGGCAATTGAGGCATACAGAATGCTGGAGGATCTCTATATAAATCTTAAGGATTACAACAAAGCTGTTAATCTGCTCGAGAGGCTGCAGAATTACTATCCCGGAGATACATCAATTAAAGATGAAATCGACAGAATAAACAAGTTAAAACAGACGCCGTAGCTAGTAATTACCGCAATCTGTAAAAGGCTGTCCTTAAAAGGCAGCCTTTTTATTTATCCCCCATAAAAGGGCACCATGGGAGCAAAGCAATAGATATTTACAATTGTGAAAAAATATTGACCTTTGACATAGGTTTTTCAGACTTGTTTTTCCTATATTGGTTTTAAATTACAATTTATACGGACACAGGGTCTTAATCATGAAAATTTTTAATGTATTATTACTTATTGTTCTGTTATTGTCCGCTTCATGTTCGTCTTCAAAAGATTCTGCCCAGGGGAAAGTCAAAACAATTAAGGGCAGGGTTTTCGTGGTGGGGAATTCTCCTTTTACACATATGGCACTTCAGACAGATTCCACAACGGTCTACCTTCTTGACTGCAGCGAAGAGATACGCAAACAGCTCTCGGAACACCAGGGAAATTTTGCAGAGGTTTCCTATAAAGATACCGTTGAAACCCCGGAAGGAAAGGCCTTAAAAGTCACTGGAGCAAGCCTTCTTCCCAAACAGGTCTCTAAATAAAAGGGTATTCTGCCCAATTGATGTACATATACTTCCGATAATTATGCTTAATTTCAGGTTACAGCTGAGAAATTGGTTACATAATTTATTAACCCAGACAAAGAGGTACACATGCGACTTTTTGCTACAATAATGCTGTTAACAGTTTTATCTTTATCTCCTGTATTTGCACAGATTCCGATTCCGCTTTCTGAAAGGAACACCGGCGGAAGCTATCCGATAGACGGTACCCACCTGCTTGATAAGCAGGAACAGATGGTAGCGGATTATTTAAAGAAGAATCCCGGGGCAGTTTCAAAAATGAGGCTCAGCAAGGCTGCGGCCTGGAATTTCTCTGTCGGTTCAACAAAAGCCTGGTGGTCGCAGGACCTGACAAAAAGTTACCCGAGTTCATTGTATCAGGTTCCTTCAACATGCCGTAAAGTTGGTGTAAACTGCTATGTCTTTGTTGAGGATGATATCTGGGAACTCCGGGTAAATCAGACAGCGGTTGACCAGGTAGCACAATATTTTGACAGCAAAACACCCGCAAATGCAGCGAAAGGAATTTACCAGACAGACGTTGAAGCCTTCGGTAGTCCGGCTGATGTGGATAATGATCCGAAGATCGTTATTCTGATTGAAGACATTAAGGACGGATACAACGGATCAGGCGGCTACGTGGCGGGCTATTTCACCGGATTAAATGAAGTAGATATGCAGGGCAGCAATCACGCCGAAATATATTACCTGGACGGGAACCCGGGAGACCTTTCAACCGACGCAGGATTATACCAGGCTGTTTCTACTACAGCACATGAATTCCAGCACATGATTTTCTGGAATTCTCACCAGGGCTGGCAGCAGTCCACTTTCATTAATGAAGGATGCTCAATGCTGGCAGAAATCAACGCCGGGTTTTCAGCACGCGGACAGGGTGGGCAGTACGGATATAATAACGAGACAAATTACTACCTCATGGGCTGGAGAGGCGTAAACGAAGACAAGAATCTGATAGATTATTCACGCGCATCCAGATTTTTCCTTTACCTGAGGGATCAGTTCGGAATGGGAATCTTTAAGAAGATTGTTAACTCATCACAGTTCGGCTTTGCATGCTTTAATGACGCACTTCAGCAAATGGGATCGCCGCTCAAACTGGCCGACGTCTTTACAAACTTTATGATGGCTAATATTGTTGACGACAGGTCGGTAGACCAGACCTACGGTTATGTTTATCCTAACCTGCCGAAACCGACCGGAACGGTTTACGCCAATCCGAATGCGTCTGCAAGCAATGGCCTGCATTATCTTGCCGGCGAGTACCTGACATTCAATAACGGTAAGAATCTGAATATAACATTCAGTTCCTCAGGCAGCAGCCTGAAAATAAAGGCGCTTGAAAACGGACCTTCGGGCAGAAGAATACTTGACGTTCCATTAAATGCACCTTTCAGCGAGCCTCAGTTTGGAACCGGATATACAACGGTTACATTTGCCGTTATAAATCCAACTGAAAGCGACGATAACTCGTCAGCCGTTAATTATTCCTACAATTCTACCGGAACGGTAGCCTCTGCAATGGAACTCAAGTGGGACGACGCAGAGCCTGTGGGGCTATATAAATTCGCTACAAACGACACCGTCTGCGTTACTTTTGATGCCGTTAAGGGCGGACGCCTGGATTCTATAAGAGTGGCCTTAAGACGTGCCGGATCAATCCAGGGAGGTGTCTGGGAAGCAACCGGTGTTTCAAGGCCCTCTCCGCTTGGCACAAAACTGGCATCACTGACCGCATCCACCACATTAAGTCCTTTAACTCCATATCCTGTTCCCTGGACGAACTGGAGAGGAGTTGACCTCAGACAAAATAATATTAAAACCGACAAGCCTTTTGCCGTTGGATTTATTTTCGGTGCTGATGCTTCGGTGCCCGGAATAATGTTTACCAAACACGCCGGAGGGGATCCTTTTCATAGTTACACATACTTTACACCCCAGAACAGCGACCCCAACTGGTATTATCTGCAGAGCGGAGCTAATGGAGATTCTGTGACGATATATCTTATAAGAGCTTATGTGAGCTTTACTACAACTCAAGCCGCAGAATTGAAGTCTTTGAAACCTTCAAACTATTCATTGTCGCAGAACTACCCCAATCCGTTTAATCCTGTAACCACTATCCGCTATCAGATTCCAGAGGCAGGATTTGTAACGCTGAAAGTCTACGACATGCTCGGCAACGAAGTAAGGAGCCTTGTTGAACGGGATATGCAGGCGGGAGAATACACGGCAACATTTGACGGGAGGGACCTCGCTTCAGGAATTTATTTCTATAAGCTCACACAGGGCAGCTTCACAGGGACGAAGAAGCTCGTACTGATGAAATAGAAAGAAAATAGTTTTAAGAAAAAGGCTTTGAGCATAAAAACTCAAAGCCTTTTTTATTTTGCGGCAACAATAACAAGGTCTTTTGAAGTGTTCTTTTCAAATTTGTGAAGGCCCAGGCTGCCATAATAATTCACTTTTCTGAAGCCGTTTTCCCTGAGGAGTTTCGAAAAGGCATCTTTTGTATGCGGATAAAGCTTTGTTGTATAAAGCACCCTTTCAGCAGGTTTATCCTTATTAAATTTCAGTATGTTGAAGTTCAGGTATTCAGGCATAAAATCGTAGAAGCGTACGTAAACGTGGCCGTTCATTTCCGTGATATTTATTATGCGGTTGTTTTCCTTAAGTATCTGGCTGTAGTTTAGGATCTGTATTACTGCTGTTCCATGGTCATTAAGAACATCTCCTATTTTCCCGACAGCTGCCGCAAGCTTATTTAACGGCAGATTTGCAAGTGTATTGCCGAGGGAGAACGCCACATCGAACTTATTATTAAATCTTCTGCTGATCTTATCCAGGCTGCTTTTAACAAACTGCACGTCCGCACCAAATGCCGAGGCATTTTTGTCCGCCTGTTCAAGCATACCTTCCGACTGGTCGAACGCGGTAACCTTAAGTCCGCTTAAAGCAAGTGATACCGAGTCGAGTCCGCTTCCCGATCCGAGGTCGGCCGCAGTATGCATAGTGCCGGTTAAGAATTTGCTTAGTATAATTTTTCTTCTTTCGAGGGCAGTCTTAAAGCCTATCATATCGTCGTAGAAGGAAGATATATTATCGAAGAAGGTTTCATTTTTCTGTGTTGTCATCTGACCGCCTTAATTTTTCCGTTCAATTCATTAAGTTCAGTTTCAGAAAATACTTCCTGTATTCTGGAAAACAGATCGCGTTCTTCCTTTCTGATATGACGGTCAATCAGTCCGCCCAGCATGTCCAGTTTTTCTTCCAGTTCCGCCGCCCCGCCTTCAGAGAGGCCTTCAATCAGGTGCTTTATCTGTTTGTGTTCTTCCATAATTTCGCCAAACAGTCTGTCGACAATGCTGTCTCTTCCCTTGACAAAAGGATAAAGGAGCTTTTCTTCGGCGGCAAAATGTACAATGAGATCGCTTTCATAGAATTCAAGTGCACGCGCGGCTTTTCCTTCAGGGCTTTCAGGCATTCCTTCAAGGTGCGGTGCATTCTTTTTAAGCATCTGAGCAAGCCTCAGGGCATGGTGATGGTCGTGCGACAGAGGCACTAATGATTTACTTCTTGGCATATTGTTATAAAGTTATTTCTATTCAGTGAATTTAATATATTGTTAGAATAATATAACATTACCGGAGAAAATCAATTAATTACTTTCAGCTCTTTTACAATATCCTGAATATCCTTATTGAGTCCTTCGTGCTGAAGAACCACTTCGCCTTCCCTGTTAAACACATTAATGAGGTTACTGTGAACGTAGTCTCCGTTTTCATTCTTTTTATATTTGAAGCCGAGCAGTGCAGCCAGGCTTCTTACGTCGTCTTTATTTCCGGTCAGGAGTTCCCATCGTGAAAGGTCCAGGTTCTGTCTTTTAGCGTAATCGAGCAGTGTTTTCGGCGAATCCCTTTCAGGGTCAATTGAGACGAGGACAAATTTCACTTTACCTTTTTCACTTTCCTTAATCCCGGCGTCAACTTTTTTCATGTCGTTTACAATCAGCGGGCAGGCGTATGTGCAGTTTGCAAAGATCATTGCCATCACTATTTTTTGTCCCTTAAAGTCTCCAAGTGTGACCTTTTTATTTAATTCATTACTCCATTTGGCATCCAGCTGATAGACTGAATTATCGCTGAACTGTCCGCTTCCTGCATCTTCCATATCTTCAGAGCAGCAGGATTTTTTTGCATCAGCCTTTTTTACAGAGGCGCTTTTTTTAAGTGAGTCCGCGGCTAATAAAGGCGTCCGTTTAGCGTTCAGCTGCCTGGAATTATTTGACGTAAAATAACCTGTCAGCGCGATAATAAGAGCAGCCACAGGCAATATGATTAATAATTTCTTTTTCATTTTATCTCCCGATATTAATTTGCATCTTTTGCACAGCGGAAACCAAGGTCGTAAACCGCATAGTTAGCTTTCAGGCCGTTGCGGAAAGCAAACCTCAGGAAAGCCGCGTAATTTGCAGGATCGGAGCTATTAACAACACCGCTCCCGCAGAATAAATTAGATTCATCTCCATCGCCTCCAAGGCCGCCTGCCATAATGCCGTTAAAGTCATCCACCCATTCAAACACCAGGCCGTGCAAATCATGTACGCCGTTGTGGTCATGTTTTCCAAGTCCAACATGAGCCGGTCTTTCAGGTTTTGGAGTCAGGTACCATTCAAGTATTTTCTGATTTAATTTCTTTTCATTCAACTGATTGCCCGTCTTAGAGCCCGAAAGAGCAGCAAATTCCCATTCTGCGATTGAAGGCAGGCGTTTTCCTTTCCACTGGGCAAATGCTCTGGCAGCAAACCAGGAAACGTTTGTTACCGGGCTGTTGGCGTCTGCATTGCTGCCCAGTTCAAGGTCACTTTTCCAGTGTCTTAAGTAATTACCGCCTGCAAAGATATTTTTTGCTTTGGAGCGCTGCCACTTCGGATTCGCCTTTACAAACTTCAGGAAGTCGCCGTTTGTAACTTGAAAGGCATCCAGGTAGAAAGGTTTTACCCTGACAGGAACTATGGACTTATTGTCTTTCCAGAAAGGAGTATATTTGCCTCCTTTAACCAGAACCATTGAAGTCTTTGCAGCAGAAAACTGTTCCTTATTTTCCTTTGCAGGCAAGATATTTGCCGAGATCAGCAGTACTGATGCAGCTGCAAATAACTTTGCACGTGATAAAATATTTTTCTTAATAACATTAGCTGCTGACACTTTAACTCTCTACTTTCCTCTGACTTTCTTAACTTCATCAACGGTAACCATATCGCCTTTATTTCCAAAGCTGTTGCGGACGTAAGTCACAACAGCGGCAATCTGCTGATCCGTAAGGCTCAGCTGCGGCATGGTATTATTATAGGTCTTACCGTTTACAGTAACAGGACCTGTAAGGCCGTGCATTGCGATTCGGATGCTTCTTTCCTTATCTGCCATCAGGAAGTCGCTCTTTGCCAGCGGCGGAAACACATTAGGAATTCCCTGTCCCGTTGACTGGTGGCAGGATACACAGTTTTGTGTAAATACCTGCTGGCCCATAGTCATAAGGCTTTTCATATCCGATGGAGCTGCTGTTCCAGCTGCAGGTTCATTGCCGGCAGGAGTCGTACCGGCAGGAGGCTGCTGGAGGTTTCCTTCTTCTTTTGTTGTCGAGCCGAGATATATTTCATCCGACTGCTTGCCCGAATAAATTGTTTTATTCTCAGCTCCTGAAACAACCATCTTACCAACGCAGCCCTTGCTCTGGGCCCTGAAGTAGGAGTGGTCCACAAGCGTATAGGTCCCCGGCACATCAACCTTAAACTGCAAAATTGAAGTTCCGCCGGCGGGTATAAGTGTGGTACCGACGTTTTTCTGTGTTACCAATGAACCGCCCTGCATATGAACTTCATCAAATATTTCACCAATAATGTGGAACGAAGAAATGAGGTTCGGTCCCCCGTCGCCCATAAAGAGTCTTACAGTCTGCCCTGCGTCAGCCTTAAGGGCCCTGTCGCCGATTAGCGAGCCCACTTCGCCGTTAAAGACAACGTAAGAAGGATTTTCGTCCACAGCCTTCTGCATATCGAACATCTGAAGGCCCTGGTCGCCGAAATTTCCCTGTGTATAGAACTCGCTCTGCATTACATAGTACTCGCGGTCAACTTTGGGAAGGCCTTCCTTTGGTTCAACAAGTATAAGTCCGTACATGCCGTTTGCAATATGAAGCCCCACGGGAGGCGTTGCGCAGTGATA
This sequence comes from Syntrophomonadaceae bacterium, assembly GCA_050259615.1. Taxonomy (GTDB): domain Bacteria; phylum Bacteroidota; class Ignavibacteria; order Ignavibacteriales; family SURF-24; genus JAAXKN01. Next base: position 21,010 of record JBLNAZ010000194.1, read on the forward strand.
GACAAAGAGGCCCGGATTAAGGGCCGTAAAAGAAAATACTGATGAATGCCCTGGCGCTGTATTAGAAGATTCTGCTCCGCCCCCGGGGCCCGTTACGGCATGGAGGTCAATATTATGAAGCATTGTACTGCCGGGGTGATTATGCAGATGGAACTCAACCAGGTCACCTTCTCTTACGCGTATAAACTTGCCCGGCACTTTGCCGCCGAATGTCCACTTGTTATAAGTAACCCCATCTGCCAGGCGGGCAACGACTTCTTTTACTTCAAGATTTACAATAACCTTAGTTGGATAGTTCCTGGTAATCTGGGGCGGAACATAGGGGGCGTCTGTAAGGACAGCATTTTCCTCTCCCTGAATTTCCTCTTTTTCCTGATTGCCGCATCCGGCAATAACGAGTGCGAAAAACAAAGAAAAGATGCTGAAATATAATCCTGATTTATTTAGAAATGACCTCATTACTGTTTTTCCTCCATCATTTTTGCTTCCAGTTCTTAAAAATCTGTATCAAAGTTTTTTCGGGGAGGATGTGCTTAGCCATCATATAAAAGCAGTCGTTTTCTCTTAGAATATGTCCTGAGAAAAGAATTGCGAACTCCCTGGCTTTAAGCTTCAGGTCCAAAGCCGTGCCTTCAGCAATTAAAGTTTCATTTACACCGGGCAGAAGATATTTCAGTACTTCTAAAGACCGGGTTATTTTCTGATGTTCATCCCTGAACTCCTGAACGTTGAAATCAGTGAGATAATTTTTCATGCCCGGATAAATTTTTCTTTCCTCATTCTCACAATGCTCATGAAAGTCCGTTGAGATATAATGAACGGATCCTCTGATTACATTCATATCGTCGGGACTAAAGCCCTGCTTATAAATTCTGCTGGCGGCATCAATCAGGAAGGTCAGCTGCACGAGTGCCCGTTCATGCTCTTTGAGCAAATTTGTCAAAGTTCCTGTCATTTTCCATTTTCCCGGTTATAGTTATGTCCAGCCTCTTCATTAAACCTGTGTGTTTCATCAACTCCGGTCGGGTGTCCGAAGGTATCCATATTCTGGTACATCATGAGGTACTCCTCCTTTGATATATTATTCTGCCAGTGCCCTGTTAATATTCCCACAGCTGTAACTATCATAAAGACCGCCACAATTGCAGCAGCAATATATTTCTTCGGGACTCTCTTTTTTGTTATGAGAGATTTCATCTCCAGTGTATCTGCAACAGGGCAGGCGTCAACGCAGCTGAGGCAGCTTGAACATTCATCAGAAAGCACTGTAATCACCTTATCTACTTTTATAGCAGATGGGCATACCTTAGCGCACTTGCCGCAGTCGATACAGCTTACAGGGTTTCTCTTAATCTTATTGGGGCTTAAGAATGACATGAGTCCTAAAAGAGCGCCGTATGGGCAAAGATAGCGGCACCAGAAGTTTCTGATAAATACCGAGAGCAGTACTAGTGATCCGATGACAATTAAAGAGAAGCGTGAAATGCCTGCAAAGAAGTAGTACATCTTAATATCCGCCACAATATTGTAGGGGCTATCGAGGAAAGCCTTAATGGCAATTTCGCTCATGATAAAGAAAATTGAGTAAGCGAAAAAGCCCAGGAGCAGATACTTTAAGCTGCGCAGTGGATAATCGAGAAATTTCGGCATACGGAGTTTTTTCTTAAACATTTTTCTGAGAACTTTTTCTCCAAAATCGCCGATCAGTTCCGAGATGAAACCGACCGGGCATAACCAGCTGCAGAACGCCTTTCCGAACATCAGCGATACCAGAACAATAGCCAAAAAAATGAACAGGCCGGCCGGATGCGCATAATGAATGTGGCCGGTAATAACTGTGTAATACAGACTCATCATCGAACTGATCGGCAGAAAGCCTTCCACTCCCGGAGGTCTATGATAAAATGGACCTGTTCCTCCTGATTCAAGATAGCCCGTGAATAGATAAAATTCTATGCCTATCCAAATGCATAAAGCAGCAAAGAGGCTCTGAATTAAGAACCTGTATTTCTGCACCGGCTTTTCTGTATTTTTGATTATACTCGTTTTCATGGCCTGTTAATATTTAATTTTATTTTTCACTTAATTTTAGAATTTCCTGTTACAAACCGCTTAAAGACAGCAATAGAAAAAACACCAGTGAATAGGCAAGAAATGTCATGCCCATTTTTTTATAACTTACTTTCTGCGGAAGCTTGAACGTACCGGCTATTGCATGCAGAAGCATTGGAACGTAAGCAATAGCCACCAGCAGCTTCGAGGGAAATTCAAGTGCAAAGACAGTCAGAAGAAATATCATACCGGCATGGTACAAAAGGTTCAGCCTGCCAATTGTCAGCTTTTCCTGAAGCGTGATGTTACTCTTCTTTAAGGAAGAAAGCTTCATTTTCATGTGCACGTAAAAAGCACTTGAGCCGAAGAAGAGCACATTCAGCAGGTAAAGCATCAGGCTTTGTGAAGTAAAGGTATTCTCATTTAAGTACACCACAGCTGGAGCGCTGAGTGTAAGGCCTGCCATTGCCAGAAAGTCGCTCCATACGTTTTTTCCAAAGCGGAACAT
>JBLNAZ010000195.1:0-4523 GCA_050259615.1 Syntrophomonadaceae bacterium
TTCAGCACCCCGTCCAGCCTCTCTTTGTAACTGTTTATCTTCTGGTTGGCTTCTTCTATTAAATTATCGTAACGGTCCTGCTTCTCGGACCTCAGTTTGTCAACCGTCCTCTTGTGATCTGCAACCCTTTCTTTGAAGTTCTCCCCTATAGTCTTTATCTTTTTTTCACTCTCACGCTTCAAAAGCTCAATCTCCCTGTCCTTGTGAGTCTTGAAAAAGGCTATCTTCCTTAAAAGATTCTGCTTTTCTGTCGTGCGCTCCATTATGGCAAATGCCGCCGTAAAGGCCGAGATGATCGTTCCGATGAAAAACGTCACCGCCCCCCACTTAAATCCCCCCAGCATCACCGTCGACATCATGTCCCTTAAACCTTCCGTGTTGTCAAGCGACTGCCTTGAACATCCTGCAAATGCACCTATGGTGAAAACGACCAGCGTAACTATCAGATTGTATACCATCGAATTGTTGAATACGTTATGCGGATTGAACTTCGTATCCATATGGATGTTCTCAATCTTACCTTCCAGAAAGACAATGTTTTCATTAATTGTGTTCTCAAGGTCCTCCAGCGAAGCAGCAAGTTTTTTCTTCTGGAGATTCTTGATCTCTTCTTCTTCTTTTTCCAGATGTTTTATGACATTTAAGTTCTCATCAACATTTATGTCGTACTGCTTGAGCTGATCGGAAACTTCCCCCAGAAACTTCTGCTTTATGGTCTCTATGATCTTTTCAATCACATTGAGGAGCTTCGCCTGAAGCGCCGATAACGAATAGTCGGCTATGGCGTTCTTGTTGCCGATGAGCCCCGTACAGGTTTTGTCCATGAACGCTATGCTTTTCTCTACTTCCTCGGTGTAAAATTCTTTAACCTTTGCATCACTTAGCCTCGAAAGCGCATCCGATATCTTCAGAAAACTGAACTCCCTGATCCCCGTTTCAATTGAAATTGCGGCTTCAAAGTCTTCAAGCAGATCAGCAAAATCGCTCTCTGCAAACAGATCATACGTAACTGCATTCCGTATAAAATAAGCCAGCAGCATCATGCTGTTCATTTCAACAGAATATTCAATGGCTGCCTTGTCAAAGTGCAGCAGCTCTCCCAGCATTAAAACCGCCGCGTCATAGCTGCCGGAACGCTTGGCTGAATAGGCAAGATAAAACTTTGCCGTAAGAGCCAGAGGACTGTAATTCATCGCATCAGAAAATTTCTGAGATGCACTATCGTAGTTCAGCTGCTTTAAGAAGGCAAAACCGCAATAAATATTGAGCAGATACTGAAGGTCATTCTTTAACTGCCCCTCAAGCTTCAGATTCTCAAGCGTCATGAGTACACTCTGGATCAGCTCAACCGCCTTTACGGGATTGAAAAGCTTTTTGTCGTAGGTCAGTATTACTGCATGATATACCTGTACCAGAATATTTTCTTTGTTCACCTCACGCTCAATCAGCTTCAGCGTGGAAAGAGAGTAATACTTTTTTTCCTGCTCCGATTTTAATGTGGCCCATTTGGAATAAAATTCCTTGATCGTTCTGTAGCTTTCCAGCGAGGAACTCCTGCCCTTCGACTCCTGCTTGAACCATTCTTCGAACTTCATCAGGGCCGGCGAATCGCAGAGCCAGAAATACGGGGCTGAGCTGTATGGAATAAACAGTTCACCCTTATCCGAAGGCAGCCGGTAGCTGTAAAACTGGGCGCTCTTTTTTATGAAGTCTAAATAATCGGTCTCTCTTTTTACAAGATCCTGGAAATGCTCCTTGGCATAGGTCCTGAACCTGGCAACCTGCATTTCCCTTCCCAGGGATTCGCCCGAAGCTTCAGATATGAATTCGTCCTGTTCCATGATCCTGTATTTATTCCTTTAAATTTAATGGTTTTGCAGAAATCACTTCTTCCCGCTTTAAATTATCGCTTTTTCGCGCGAAAAGTTTAGAATTCTAAAAATGTCTTGATATATTCACCTGTTTGGGCTTACTTTTGTGCACTAAAAATCAGGATGACCACACAATTCCTGCATTCAAATGAATGAGTACCAAGTTTTCTGTTAAATTTTATAGGGTTTTATAATGATCAATATTCCTTTAATTATTGCCAATGAACTAAAAGTAAGAATCGAACAGGTTAAAGAGGTAATTGAGCTTTTTAAGGACGGCGCAACTATTCCTTTTATTGCCAGATACCGTAAGGAAAAAACCGGAGGTCTGGATGAAGAACAGCTCCGCGAAATTGAAGACCGCCTGAATTATATTACAATCCTTGAGGAAAGAAAAGATACCATCCTTAAAAGCATCGAGGAACAGGGCAAGCTTACAGACGAGCTAAAAGATAAAATTACCAAATCAACAAAACTCCAGGAAGTTGAGGATCTCTACCTCCCGTATAAGCCAAAAAGAAAGACCCGCGGCACTATCGCAAAGGCAAAGGGACTTGAGCCGCTTGCAGGGTTCATACTTGAAAACCCTTCTTTCAAGGGGGATTTTCAGGCAAAAATGGAAGAATTTATCAACGCTGAACTCGGAGTTGCATCCGCTGAGGAAGCTCTTCAGGGAGCTCAGGACATTATTGCGGAAATGATCAGCGAAAACGCGGAAGTCCGCAAGGTAGTCCGCGAATATGTTCAGAATACCGCTTCTGTGGTTTCCGAAAAAGCTAAGGAAAAAGAAGCCGGATCGATGGACACTAAAAAAGATGTATACGAGATCTACTATGATTTCAAAATCGAGCTTCAGAAACTTAAGTCTTACCAGATTCTTGCCATTAACCGCGGCGAACGCGATAAGGTACTAAAGGTGAACCTGAACCTTGAAGAAGGACCTATTTTAAGGAAAATACTTGAAACTTATCTTAATTATCCTGAATCTGTTTTCATGGAAATACTCCAGGAAACTACTGAGGACTCATTCTCCAGGCTCATTTTCCCTTCCATTGAGCGTGAAGTAAGAAGTTTCCTTACCGAAGTGGCCGATCAGCATGCAATTGAGATATTTGCTTCCAACCTTAAGCAGCTCCTCCTTCAGCCGCCAATCGCTGAAAGAACGATTATGGGAATTGACCCGGGATTTGTCTCAGGCAGCAAAGTGGCTATTATCGACACAACGGGTAAGTATCTGGAAGGCCATACAATTTATCCACATCCCCCGCAGAACAGGTCGGCTGAAGCCGCCAGAATAGTACTGGCGCTCATTCAGAAATATAAGGTAGACGTAATTGCCATTGGCAACGGGACGGCCAGCCGAGAAACTGAATTCTTTATTGCCGATATTATTAAAACCAACGGACTCAAGTGCCACTACGTAATTGTAAGCGAAGCCGGTGCTTCCGTTTATTCTGCTTCCCCGCTTGCCAAGCAGGAATTCCCCGAACTTGAAGCAAGCCAGAGAGGCAATATTTCAATTGCCAGAAGACTTCTTGATCCCCTAGCCGAACTGGTAAAGATCGATCCAAAGTCAATCGGCGTAGGACTTTATCAGCACGACGTTGATCAGAAACTCTTAAGCAAAAAACTGGATGACGTGGTTGTAAGCTGCGTTAACTATGTAGGCGTAGATCTTAACACGGCTTCTGTTTCACTGCTTACTTATGTTTCGGGACTGAATAAGAGAATTGCTTCGAATATTGTTAAGTACAGGGAATCTACAGGCAAGTTCATGAACCGCCAGCAGCTTTTGAAAGTATCGGGACTTGGCGACAAGGCATTTGAGCAGGCTGCGGGCTTCCTTAAAATACCAAACGGAGATAATCCGCTCGATAATACTTTTATCCACCCTGAATCTTATTCCTCCACAGAGCAGCTTCTTAAATTCTGCAGTGTTCCGCCCGAGCGCATAAAAGATTCAGCCGGAGTAGTCAGTCTTTATGCTTCACATAAGGGTACAGCAAAGATTGCAAAGGATATTGCCATCGGTGAGCCGACGCTTTTGGATATCATAGAGAACCTTAAAAAGCCCGGACGCGACCCGCGCGAGGAGATGCCGAAACCTATACTCAGAAGCGACGTTCTGAAGATAGAGGACTTAAGAGAAGGCATGATGCTTAAAGGAACCGTAAGAAACGTGGTGGATTTCGGAGCATTTGTTGATATTGGCGTAAAGCAGGACGGACTTCTGCATATCTCCCAGATAGCCAATAAATATGTAAAGAATCCCCTCGAAGAGCTTAACGTAGGCGATATACTGGACGTAAAGATTATAGGAATAGATCTTGTAAAAGGCAGGATATCCTTAAGTACAAAAGGCTGATTTTATTAAATCAGAATATAATTTAAGGCAAAAGGGAATTATTCCTTTTGCCTTTTATATTTTTAAACATCCTCTGCAACGCCCTGAATTGCACATGGATGAATAGCCACGGCTTTTAGAGACTGTGTGAAAATAGGCATAGAAAATCAGGTAAAATATGATTAGGATATGCGAAAGGAGCAATGAAGAAGGGTTAAGAGAATATGGCAAGGGACAGATTTAAGAAACCTGTAATAGAAAGAGATGAAATCATAAAGGATTTCAGCTTTGAAGGGGCTATTGCAGCG
>JBLNAZ010000196.1:0-9650 GCA_050259615.1 Syntrophomonadaceae bacterium
CAGTCTGGGCAGATGACTTCCTCTTTACGGGAAGAGCAGGCAAGTGGGCAGGACAGGACTGGAACACAGCAGTAGGAGTTCCAACTGGATGGTACTACTGGCTGCCTCCAATAGGAGGAAATGATGCAAGACTTGAAAATGGCTATCAGTACACGAAAATAGTAAAGGATACGGCACACACGGGAAGCTACTCTCTGAGGTTCCAGATCCCGAAGAATACACCAAACCACGACGGATTCGTCAGCACAACCCGGTTCCCGTTACCGCAGAACATCAAGGCCGGCGATAAAGTGACAATTGGTGTCTGGGTGAAAGCCAAAAATCTGCAGCCCGATTCAGCAAATACATTCCCGGGACAGTGGGCCGTAGGCATAACACCGATGTTCCATACTGCATATACCAATAATGCAGGATTTTCAGACATCTCGGGCGCTCCCGATATAGCATTTACATTCCCGGCAAAGGATACGGCATTCGACTGGAAACAGTATGTCGTTGAGGTGCCTGTACCGGATAATAATCCTCCTGCAAAAGCCATCTCGATAAGACTGCATGTTTATTCATTGTTCGAGGGAACAGTCTACTTTGACGATCTTACAGTACAGACAAGCACTGCAACTTCAGTCAAAAGAAGCAGTATCATAGCCAGCAGCTATAGTCTTGAGCAGAACTTTCCGAATCCTTTTAACCCGACTACTACAATCCGCTACTCAATTCCTGAACGCACGATTGTAACTCTTAAGATCTATGATATGCTGGGACGCGAGGTAAAGACTCTTATTAATACTGAACAGAATCAGGGTGTTTATGACGTTACCTGGAATGGCGAAAATGATTACGGCACAAAGGTGGCCAGCGGCATCTACATCTACAGGGTGGAAGCCGGAAGATTTAACCAGGTTAAGAAAATGATACTCCTGAAGTAACGTTTAAGTAATAATTATCTGGTACAGATCCGCACGTTAATAATTTGATATGCGGTTCATTTGTGTGTGTGGTTTAATCCGGGGCCCCCGGGGTACCTTAAATACTCCGGGGCCCTGAATGTCGGTAGGTGGCTGAATACCGGCACGTGAGGGTTCACGAAATTTAATTCTTTCTTATCTGCTTTAGAACTTTAATAAACTACAGGTGAATTTAATGTTCACTAAAGTAATATACCATAAGACCTTAATATATATTTTTATATTGGCTGCCCTTATAACAGTGCAGCTTCAGGCCGGAACAACCGGAAAAATCTCGGGCCGCGTCATAGACGCAACTTCAAAAGAGCCTTTAATTGGCGCTACCGTAGTTTTGGTGGGCACAAAAATGGGGGCTGCATCGGATGCCGACGGAAATTATTTTATCATTAATATCCCGCCCGGCACCTATACACTGAAAGCTACTGCAGTAGGCTACGCTTCCACTACTGTCACAAACGTCAAGGTATCTGTTGATGTGACCACAAAGATGGATATACTGATGGGAGAGCAGGCAATCCAGCTTAGTAACGTGGTCGTAACGGCAAGCCGCCCTCTGGTGCAGAAGGACCTTACTTCAACAGAGGCCAGCGTAACCGGCGAACAGATATCAATGCTGCCTTTGGAAGACGTGCAGGCTGTTATAAACCTCCAGGCCGGCGTGGTTGAAGGACACGTGCGCGGCGGCAGAATGAATGAGGTTAAATATATGCTCGACGGAGTTTCCGTAAACGACGCCTTCTCAGGCGACTACTCCATGCTCGCCGAGGTCAACAGCGTTGCCGAAGTGCAGGTTATAACCGGTACCTTTAATGCCGAATACGGAGAGGCGCTCTCGGGCGTTGTAAACCAGGTGACGAAACTGGCAGGGGATTCTGTTTCGGGCGAAATCCAGGTCTATTCGGGCGACTACTTTACTACAAGGCGTACACAGTTCGGAACCCGCCTGTATAACAACCTGAACAAAATAGACCCTAAAAATGTATATAACATACAGGCCAACCTGAGCGGCCCTGTGCCCTTTACTAAAAGCTTTATGAAATACTTCTTTTCCGGCAGGTACATTAATGACGACGGATACCTCTACGGGCAGAGAATATTTAACCCTTCGGATTCTTCCAACTTTTCGGCAAACGACCCTAAGGACTGGTACGTCGGTGCCACAGGCGACAGGAAGTATGTCTCCATGAACTACAGCAGGCGATATACTCTTCAGGGCAAGGTATCTTTCGATATCGGCAACGGCAAAGGCCTCATATTCCAGGGAATGCTGCAGAACAGAGATTATAAGGAATATAATCACGCATTTGTGCTCAATCCGGACGGGGATTATAAGAGATTCCAGAAAAGCCTTCTGGGAAGCGCTACATATAACCATGTATTCGGCCAGAGCACCTTTATAGACCTCATCGGCTCCGTGTTTTCAACTCAGGCTAAACAGTACGTCTATGCAGATCCTTATGACCCCCGTTATGTAAATCCTGAAAGAATGAGAGATGCCGGCGCTAACTCATTCCTGACCGGAGGCACTGAAAACTGGCACCTGGAGCATACTACTACAACAAGTACGGGAAAATTAGATCTGACTTCCCAAATCTTTAACTTCCTCCAGATCAAAAGCGGCATTGAGGCTAACTTCCACAGGCTTAGTTATAAGGATTTCCAGATACACGTGGATGCCTCAACAAACTACAAACCCGCACTGCCTGAACCGGGAAATTTCGATTATAATACGTATTTAATTCATCCCTATCAGCTGGCTTATTATTTACAGACCAAAATTGAGCTGGAATACCTCATCGTTAACCTGGGACTGAGATTCGACTACTTCCAGCCCGATGCCTCCACTCTGAATAATCCCGATAATATTGCTGAACTCGATACACTGAGGCCCCCGTTCCCGTCCTCTTTCTTTAAGAAGGCCAGCGCCAAATCGCAGGTTAGCCCGAGGCTCGGTATATCTTATCCTATATCAGACAGGGGAGCCATACATATTTCCTACGGCCACTTCTTCCAGATTCCGCCTTTCGACTTCCTGTACAGAAATCCAAACTACAGGATCCCCCTCGTGGGCGACTTCCCCGATTTTGTGGGCAATATAATTGGAAATGCCGACCTTGAGCCCCAACGCACTACAATCTATGAGATCGGCCTCCAGCAGGGAATTACTGCTGATATCAGCCTGACACTTACGGCATACTATAAGGATATTCGTAACCTTCTGGGTACTGAAATCCATATTAAAAATGAATTTAAAAAGTTTGCCAAATACATTAATACAGATTACGGCGCCGCAAGCGGATTTATTATTTCTTTCGATAAACGCTTTTCCGGAGGCTTCAGCGCAAGTGTGGACTATACGTACCAGATTGCTAAGGGAAACGCCTCCGACCCGAATGAGGCATTCAATAAACAGCAGGCCAGCCCGCCTATTGAGGTGAATAAACAACTCGTGTTCCTCGACTGGGACCGCAGGCATTCACTTAACTTTACCGTAACTGCCGGAATCCCCGATAACTTTATTGGAAGCCTTATCGGCCGCCTGGGAACGGGACTTCCATACACGCCGGCTCTGCAGAACCAGAGAACCGGACTCGAAAACAGCGATACACGCCCGGCTATATTTAATGTGGACCTTTACCTGACAAAGTATCTCAGCTTTATGGGTCGCGGACTTTCAATTTTCCTGAAGGTATATAACCTCTTTGATACGGCAAATGAAGTGAACGTATTTACTGATACCGGCCGCGCAGGCTATTCTCTCGACCTTACGCGCTCGCAGGCACAGCCCAGGGGTGTTAATACACTGCAGGATTATTATACGAGACCCGACTTTTATTCTGCTCCGCGCCAGATAATTTTAGGCGCTTCTCTTAATTTTTAGGTGTCCAGAACTAATGGAGGTTAGCTGTGTGCAAATATAAATATATTGTGAAAAGTGTAATCCTTTTCTTATCCCTTTTTCTGCTTTTCCCTGAAGTTATTCAGGCGCAAAGGGTCATCGACAAGAACAGGGGAAGCCACTTTAACAGTAAAAAAGGTTATATGGACGGCAACCTTGTGCAGACTGTCTATTATAACTTCGGAGAAATTGCCGACTGGCTTAACGATCCTACACTAAGCGGAGTGTGGCCCAAAGGAAGCGGCCATACGTATGTGGACGGAGTGGCTGTTATTGTGCAGGCTGAGGTTAAGGATCCCCAGGGCAGAACTTTTCACCCGCTTGAAACTAACTATTATGAATATACCAGGCACGACGTGGCTACAGGCGTAACTTACGGATGGTGGCCCCTCCCGGGATACGTTAACCCATACCAGCCCAGCCCCGCAAGAAGCGACGACCCTAATACCTGGCCTTTGCACTGGCCCGACCGCCCGAGCGACTGGGACGGCAAATGGAACGGATTTTTCGGCAATAACGTAAAAAACGCGGACCTCGAGACCTACTTCGTCTTTGACGACAATGAGGATAAGGAATATATACAAAAATATAACTTCCACCCCGATGCCGATGACCCGACACGCGGCGGCCTGGGCCTCCAGGTGCACGCAAGAGGCTTCCAGTGGTCCCAGGTACTGGCCGAAGACGTAATATTCTGGTACTACGAGATTACTAATATGGGAACAGCCGATTACCAGAAGGCACTCTTTGCACAGTACGTCGACTGGGGAATCGGCGGCCACGATAACTCCTCTAATAACGCGGGCGACTATGACGCACTCCTGAATATATCTTATGCATATTCTGTCGTCAGCTACGGCAGCCCCGGGCACTGGAGCCCTGTTGGAATTGCTGGCTACGCATTCCTGGAAAGCCCCGGAATCCCTAACGACAATAAGGATAATGACGAGGATGGACTTACTGATGAGAAAAGGGATAACACGGCTCAGATATTTATTAACCTGCCGTCTGAGGACCCTTTCCTCAGAAATCCCGCTGCCGATACCATCCAGTTTCAGAAATTTTACGGCTATAGCTGGAGACCTCACTGGGATGCAGATGAAAACTGCAACTGGAGACCTTTCCGCGACTTAAACGGAAACGGCGTACACGATAACGGCGAACCTCTTAATGACGACGTCGGAAGTGACGGTATAGGTCCCTATGACGAGGGCTATATCGCTCCCGACCCCAACGGCACTGAGGGTAACGGCAGACCCGACCAGGGCGAACCTAACTTCGGAATACTCGATAAGGATGAATCCGACCAGCTCGGCCTTACAGGCTTTTTAATCGCTTCTGTGCATACATACGACCTGAATAACGATGAGCACAACTGGACGGGGCTTTCTGCCCTTCCGTCCCCCCACGGCCAGTCGCTTATTGGCGTCAACCTCGCAAACTATTTTTCATCTTATTTCCTTACTCTCATTGGACGCAATACCTATAGCGCTCAAACCGGCCTGGCTCAGGAGACGGGCGAAACTGAAAGATTCTCTATGGGACTTATTTTTGCCCTCGATAAAAATGACCTTTTCCGCAGAAAAAGAACCGTGCAGCAGATCTATAATGCAAACTACCGCTTCGCTAAACCGCCCGATAAACCGCTCGTTAAGGCAATTGCAGGCGACGGAAAGGTGACTTTGTACTGGGATAACAGGGCGGAACAGACTTTTGACGCTTTCTATCAGCGCTATAATTTTGAGGGATACAGAATCTACAGAAGTACCGAACCCAACTTCCTGGAAGATAAAATTGTAACGGATGCCTATGGAAAAACTACCTTCAGACAGCCTTTGGCACAGTTCGATGTTGTGGACGGCGTTGTTGGCCTGCACCCCATTAACGTCAACGGCGCAATGTTCTACCTCGGTGACGATTCGGGACTCCAGCATTCTTACGTCGACTCTACAGTGCAGAACGGACAGACTTACTACTATGCCGTGGTCGCTTACGATAAGGGGTTTACTACCACTACTATACAGGGAGAATTTCTGGGTATTCCGCCTTCTGAAACTACAAGCATTATAAAACAGGATATAAACGGAACTATTAAAACAGACGTCAATACCGCAGCCGTTACTCCGCACGCCCCGGCGGCAGGTTATGTGCCCCCGCAGATATCTGGCTACCTGGCCAGCGGACCTTCCACCGGACAGGTAAATATAGATATAATAGATCCGGGAGCCCTGCAGAACAATACCAGCTACAGACTGGAGTTCGCCGATTCATCCAGGTATCATAATAACCGCCATCCTTACTACAGACTTATAAACACTACAGCAAAGGATACTGTGTTCAGGCTGACAAAGATAAAAGGGGCCAGTGAACAGACCCTCGTTACTGACGGCTTTTCTGTCAATATGAGAAACGATACAATGGTGACCGTCGACCAGAGCAGAACGGGCTGGGTAAAGGGAAACAGCAACTATGTGGTTACGGTGGGATTTGACCCCAAATATATTCCGACATACGGCAACAGAAGAGTTGACTACCCTGCCGACTTCGAAATTACTTTTAAGGATAAGGGAAAGGGCGATTCCTCCTTTGTTGCCAAGTCCTTCAGCACCCCCGAGGCTTCAAATATCACAATAAGAGATATTACCGACGCAATAGATCACGTCAAGTTTATTTTTGAACAGCCCGGAGGCGCCGACTCTACCTTTGATGCCGGCGACGCTGTTTTTGTTGCCGTGGGCGACTCGGCAGGTAAAAAACCCACAGGACGCACAGATTACAGGGCAACCTGGTCGGTATCTCTCCAGGTCGATACTACCAGCAAGGAACCCCCGAGGCCCCCGCAGCCGGGAGATGTCTTCAGGATTGCTACAACCAAACCGTTCAGAACGGGTGAGTATGTGGACTTTTCTACCAAGGCCTCTTATCTGGATCCGAATAAGGCTAAAAATGACCTGAGCCAGGTCGATGTCGTGCCTAATCCATATACCGGCGCTGCCTCCTGGGAACCCCTTACTACTGGCGTTGGCCGCGGCGAAAGGAGAATTACTTTTATTAATCTTCCCGCATCCTGTACTATCAGAATTTACACGATGAGCGGAAGACTCGTTCAGACGCTTTCTCACTACAGCTCTGCTGATAACGGCCAGGAGCCCTGGAACCTGGTTTCGCGCGACGGAATGGATATTGCATACGGAGTTTACATTTATCACGTGGAAGCTCCGGGAGTTGGAAATAAAATCGGACGCTTTGCAATTATTAAATAACTAAACACATAAATGTTTCATGAGAGCAGCCCTGATTACTAAAATATTTATGAGTATGAGGTGTTTATGAAGAAAATACTGATACTGCTGTTTTTAATATTCCCGCTTACACTCGAGGCACAGGTCTTTAACAGAAATGTTTCCAAGACGGGTACCGTTGCGGCAACATTTCTCGAAATACCCGTCGGAGCAGCCTCAATCGGTATGGGAGGCGCATTTGTCAGCATTGCCAACGACGCTACTGCACTATACTGGAATGCCTCGGGCATTGCCCTAATGCAGCAGACGGAATTCCTGGCCCAGCATACTAACTGGATCGGCGGTACCGGCTTCGACTTTGCCGCTCTTGTACTCCCCTTAAGCGGCATCGGAACCTTCGGCTTCAGCTTTACTTCGCTCAGCATGCCCGACATGAAAGTTACTACCGTGGAAATGCCCCAGGGTACGGGCGAATTCTTCTCTGCCGGCGATATGGCCGTGGGCGTATCCTATGCAATGAGCCTTACAGACAGATTTTCCATCGGCTTTAATGCCAAGTATATACAGCAGAGTATCTGGCACGAAACTGCTTCCGGATTTGCCGTGGACTTCAGCACCCTCTTCAGAACCGACCTTTTGAACGGACTCGTAATAGGGGCTGCAATTTCTAACTTCGGCACTTCAATGAAACTTGCCGGCAGGGATACCAGAACGTTCGGACGCGTGGACCCCACAAAACAGGGATCAAATGAAAGAATACCGTTCGACATTGAAATGGATTCCTGGGACCTGCCCCTGTTTATGCAGCTCGGAATTTCAACTAATGTGGTAAAAACGGAAGAATTAAAATGGGTTCTGGCCGTTGACGCTCTTCACCCGAACGATAACTACGAAAGCGTTAACGTGGGAAGCGAAGTCTCTTATCACGACATGGTCTTCTTAAGAGGTGGCTTTAATTCGCTGTTCCTTAAACAGAAAGAAGGCGGCCTCTCGCTCGGCATTGGCGTGAGCTCGGGCAACTTCTTCGGACAGACCGGCATCAGGTTCGACTATGCATACAGGAATTTCGGACGCCTGGAAAATATTCACGTTTTTTCTGTCGACCTGAAATTCTAAAGGACACGGAATGAAGCATGATAATTAAAAGAAACTGTGCTCACACTGATTTAATTATTTCAGTAAAAAGGAAATTATGTTTTTAAGATACTGTAAATTTATTAAGATAAGCTTTACTATAACTCTTCTCTTATCTTTTATTTCTATTGCAAATGCCCAGGATGAAACGGACTTAAAAAAGTTTAACCTGGATAATAAAAACTATAAGTCCCTTATTGTTGCAAGCGTTGGAAACATAAAGATTACTGCACAGGAATTTCTGGCAAGCTACGAGTTCGGTCCGGCTTTTGCAAAGCGCGGGAAGAATTCCCTCAGGCGCTACCTGGACTTTATGATCTATGAAAAGCTCCTGGCTTACGACGGATACTCCAAAGGGCTCGATAAGTCCGACGACGTCAATGTGATGCTCTCCGACATAGAAGGCGACCTGGCAACTGAAGAGCTCTACAAAAACAATATCTGGAACAACATTTCTGTAAGCGACAGGGAAATTGAAGAGGGCGTTAAGAAAGAGCTCGTTCAGCTTGAGCTGAAATGGATCTATAAACCGTCTTTTGAAGAGATTAAACAGGATTATGCAAAAATCCGGAGCGGAATTCCTTTCGACACACTATTCAACGAACAGTTCAGAAGCGGAATTAAATATGAGGACCGGTATCTCCAGTCAACTGCATTCAGCCTTCAGAAGAATAATCCTCTCCTTTCTGCAATAGTTGATACAATGAAGCCGGGAGATGTAACCCCGCCAGTTAAAACACCCGACGGGTGCTACATACTTAAGCTCGATAACCAGTGGCGGAGCATGATAACTACAGAAAGTGAAATGGAAAAGCTGAAATATGAAGTCAACCGCGCCAGATTGAAAGCTAAGGCCGACTCCGCTTCAGACAAGTACGTGCAAAGCCTCATGCTTAAGGAAAAGCCCGTAATTCAAAGAGAGGCATTCAATATCCTTAAGGCGCACCTTATAAATAAATTCCTATCCCCTGAAAAGTACAAAGAGTGGAACCCGGAGAAAAATATAGCTGCAGCGTACCCCGGTTTTAATCCTTCAGACATAGCTCCGTACGAAAAGCTTGTCCTCGTGGAAAAAAAACACGGCAGCCTTACCATTCAGGACTTTATGAAATGGTACACAACAAGAGAGCCTTATATCAATTTCGATAAATCCTCCCACCAGGCATTCTTTGTGTTCCTTCAGAATATTGTATGGCGCATGGTGCGCGACAACGTTTTGACACGCCTTGCATTCAAAGAAGGCTTCCAGAAACAGAATGAAGTTACCGTTCAGAAAAAATGGTGGAAGGATAAGCTCGTCTACTCAAAGATGAAGCTCGAAGTTGCCTCTTCAATTAAAATTGATGAAGACAAGGTGAAAGAATTCTACAACAGCTATCTTCACCGCTACAAGGACGAGAAGGGTATGGT
>JBLNAZ010000197.1:0-4236 GCA_050259615.1 Syntrophomonadaceae bacterium
TCGTTCTTTTTGGGGCGGATTTCATCGTATAACCTTTTGAGCGATCTGTAGGCACCCTGGCTCCCGCGCTGCGTACAAACCCTGTAAAGACGTATTGCTTCAAGCCTGTTCTTTGTTACACCCGTTCCTGTTTCATAACAGTACGCAAGGGCCATATCGGCTAAAAGCGATCCCGAGGCACCGGCTTCTTTTAATATTCTAACGGATTCCGCGGAATCCTGATACGGAAAATGATCCTGCACGTTTGCAATTGCTATTCTGACCCTTGCTTCGCTGCTTCCTAAATCTGCAGCATGCTTCCAGATTGATATCGCCTTATTTTTATCCTGCAGGGTTAAATTACCCGAATAATAGCAGAGTCCCATTTCAATAATTGCGGGTATAAAGTTTTCATCCGAGGCATCCTTTAAGAACTTTAAGGCATCGCTTTCGGGGATCTGGAAATTTAAACGCAGGGCTACAAGTCCCGCATATGCAAAACCGGCGCCGGCATTTTTCTCATCCAGCAGGACTTTTAATCTCTTAAAGAACCCGGGCTTTTGTATAAGATCCATCAGGAGTTTCGGGGCGCGCCTGGAATCAAGGCGTACGGCTCTTACGTACTGAATGGCCGCTTCAACCAGATCCTTTTTTACTCCTATCCCCTTTTCATAACACCGGCCAAGAAGTGTCTGTGCTTCGGGACTTCCCGACTCTGCCGCCTTTTCAATTGTATTTATCACAGACATATCAGCAGTTACCATGGAGTCGCTTATTACTACATTTCCCAGAGCGTACCTGAGCTCGTCGCTTCCTTCCCTCAGAACCTCTTTTAAGAGCGTTATATCGTCAGGACCTGAAAGTGAGTCCTGCCTTAAATCCATATAATTGATGCCGAGTGCGGGGTTAATTGGCGAAACAGAAGCTGATTTCCGCTCTTTGGCGCTGACGGATTTTATTTCCGCCGAATCCAGCCCGAATTCCGCGCTGAACTTAAGCATTTCCTGCATAACGTCAATGGCAGGTTTAAGGCCGGCATCGGCTGCTTTTTTGATATATGAGAAGGCTTTCCGGTAATCTCTCGGCACTACAAGGTTATCCAGAAGCATGAGACCCATCACGTACTCCGCCTCATGCATTTTGCCTTTGGCGGCTTTCTGAAAATACTCATAAGCCTTAAAAGGGTTCCACTCCGTTCCCCAGCCGTTATTAAAGAATATGCCCAGGTTATATTGTGCTTCAGGAAGGTTCTGCTCGGCAGCTTTCTTTGTCCATTTGACGCTTTTTATGGTATCAGCCGGGAATCCCTGACCTAAAAGGTAGCGGATGCCAAGTTCGTGCTCGGCCTTTGCGTTGCCGTTATTGGCTTCTTTGATGAGAAAATAGCTCTGCCAGAGGTCATATGAATCGTTCACATGCTTAAAAAGCGTGGTTGAATCGGGTACAACATAATCCCTGAAGACCGGGCTGTTGGGATGGGGCTTCTGGTCCTGTTTCTGTGCATAGGCAGTTTGCCCGGAAGCAAAAAGAACTAACAAACAAGCAAGACTGAAAAGATATTTATTAATTACTGGCAGAGTACTTTTCCTTAAACATTTACCTGGTATAAATACCCAAAACAAAATATAAATTCAACGTAGAACCCGGTAACATCTCTCTTCCGGCAGTATTCCGTTTTGGGGGTATTTTGTAATTTTCTTAACTTTTATACCTGTCTGCTTTGTGTTAGTTCCTTTTTTGCAGGTTTATTTTCCCGCCTTCTTCGATTTTACCGAACTGATAAGGTAAATATATCCGCTGAGAACAAGCATCGTAATTACCTGCAGATAAATTGGGGTTGTAATCAGTTCCGAATCCAAAATTCCGAGTAAAATAAATGTATATTTTAAGGCGTAGTAAAACACTTTGCCTATACCAATGGCGATAAGTGCAGAATAAAAGCCGTTAAACTTTCTGCTGAATTCATAATAAAGCCATACATTCATAGCCATTTCAGCTGTAAGGAGAATCGACTTTTCGGCCGAGGGGTGGCTTGAAATGAGAAAAGAGAACAGCGGAAGCGAAAATGCTATAAAAAAGCTGTTTAATTTGCCTGAATGCGCCATAGACAGAATGAGCATAATCCTCATCGGTTCTATCAGATAGAAAGGAATGCTGAACATGTGTGAAATGGCCGGCACAAAATATATAAAGGCAAGCGCAATTATGTCCAGAAGAACATTTTTGATCCCTTCTTTGGTTTTTACTAAGGCTAGTATGTTTTCCATATGTTTCCCTATTACAAAAGCTTTTATGATAAGTGAATATAATATTTTTTTCCTTTTTTAGAAATTAAATTGTAATTTTTATATTGAAAATTTAAGGCACCCGTCATTAAATTTCACTTTTATTATTCAATTTTTGTATTAAATTAGCTTTCATCTTCAAAAATCACATTCCATAATATAATAGCGGACGGATCAGATGGATAGAAGAGATTTTATAAGAAAGACTTTTGCAGCTTCAGCCCTGGCAGCAGCCGGCACTACTCTCCCCTTTGGAAATAAGAGTAATTTATGGGCTCTTGGCACCAGTCTCCTGCAGAACCCGTACGATTTGGTGGCCATTAAAGGCGGTGAAGCCGACGTTATGTTCGACAAGGCCATTGCATCGCTTGGCGGCATGAACAAATTTGTAAAGAAAGGACAGACCGTAGTTGTAAAGCCGAATATCGGCTGGGATGTTACTCCTGAAAAAGGTGCCAATACAAACCCTAAACTCATCGGCAGAATTGTCCAGCACTGCTTTAACGCAGGCGCAAAGGAAGTATTTGTTTTTGACCATACATGCGACAACTGGACAAACTGCTACTCCAACAGCGGCATTGAGCGCGCTGCCAAGGATGCAGGCGCAAAGGTGGTCTCTGCTGCAAATGAGGGATATTATCAGCAGGTTAAAATTAAAAACGGCAAAAGACTTACCGATGCCAAAATCCATGAGCTGATCTTAAGCGCAAACGTATTTATTAATGTGCCTATTCTTAAAAATCATGGCGGAGCAAAAATTACGGCTTCCATGAAAAACCTCATGGGCATTATATGGGACAGGGGCTACATGCATGAAAACGATCTTCACCAGACGATTGCCGACCTGGCAAGCTTCCGCAAGCCCGACCTTAACGTTGTAGACGCATATTATGTAATGAAAAATCACGGCCCGAGGGGCGTATCTAAGGAAGATGTTGTTACTATGAAGTCGCAGATAATCTCTACCGATATCGTGGCAGCCGATGCAGCGGCAATAAAACTCTTCGGTATGGATCCCGAAAGCATAGATTATCTTAAATATGCATCCGATATGAGACTTGGAAGAAAGGATTTAGATAAGCTGAATATTAATAGAATTAAAATTTAATTGTGAGATTTAAGTTCATGTTACTTGCCCGGTTAAAGAAAGTAAGGATCGCTGTTTCCATTATATTTTTTGTTTTTACAGCAGTTTTATTTCTGGATTTTAAGAATTTTCTGCCTATAGCTGCACATAAATATATTCTTTATGTGCAGTTTGTGCCTTCCGTACTGAATTTCATAAATATTTTCAGCATTGCCGCGGCAGGCTTTATATTTATTATTATACTCACCCTGCTGTTCGGAAGGGTTTACTGCTCAACAATTTGCCCTCTTGGAACGCTCCAGGATATTGCAATTTATTTCACGAGAAAATTCAGGAAGAAAAAGAAAAACCGCTTTAGTTACCTTAAGCCGCAGAACCTCCTGAGATACGGCATACTGGCTCTTTCGGTTATCCCGTTATTATTCGGAAGCATGTTTGTTCTGGATCTTCTTGATCCCTACAGCAACTTCGGCAAAATCAGCTCAAACCTCATAAGGCCTGTGCTCGTTTTCATAAATAACTCTGTTGCCTACACACTGGAAAGCTTTAAGAACTATTCGCTTTATCCCTTTGAACTTAGAACCATAAGTATTCTTGGGGCAGGCTTTTCGGTTCTCTTTTTGGCTTTTGTACTCTGGATGTCCATAACAAAAGGCAGGCTTTACTGCAATTCTGTGTGCCCGGTGGGAACGCTCCTGGGACTTCTCTCCAGATTCTCGGTTTTCAAAATTGCCATAGACCAGAGCAAGTGCAAAGGCTGCGGCATATGCGAAAGAGCCTGCAAGTCGGGCTGTATAGAAAACAAGAGCCGTTCAGTCGATTTCTCGAGGTGCGTAAGCTGCTTTAACTGTTTTGATGTATGTCCAAGTGAGGGCCTGAGGTATG
>JBLNAZ010000198.1:0-26653 GCA_050259615.1 Syntrophomonadaceae bacterium
ACTTTACGAGGTCGCTTGTGCTTGATGAAAATAGTGATCTTTATAAATTGGGCCAGAATATCAATAAGATGATAGAGGATCT
Organism: Syntrophomonadaceae bacterium; assembly: GCA_050259615.1. GTDB lineage: Bacteria > Bacteroidota > Ignavibacteria > Ignavibacteriales > SURF-24 > JAAXKN01. Next base: position 83 of record JBLNAZ010000198.1, read on the forward strand.
CCATAACACGCTTTCCATGGTCAGCGAAGCCGTCCAGGCTACGGCCAGCGCAGCTACTGAGATTTCAAGCTCCAGTGAGCAGATGGCGGCAGGAAGCCAGGAGCAGAGCCAGCAGGCAACCGAGGTGGCTGGAGCCATTGAAGAGATGACAAAGACTGTTTATGAAACAGCAAAGAACGCCAATGAGGCTGCCGAAATGGCAAGAAGTTCAAGTGCATCAGCGGAAAATGGTGCAAGAAAGGTTGAAGAAACGAAGAAGGGAATTGAGAGGATTGTTGCCTCGTCTGATGAAACGGCAAGAATTGTTGCATCACTTTCAAGCAGGACTGATCAGATTGGGGAAATTACACAGGTAATAGATGACATTGCCGATCAGACAAATCTGCTTGCATTAAATGCTGCAATAGAGGCTGCCAGGGCCGGAGAGCAGGGAAGAGGATTTGCTGTTGTAGCAGATGAGGTGAGGAAACTTGCCGAACGTACAACAAAAGCCACAAAGGAAATTGCAGACACGATTAAGGCAATTCAGAGAGAGGCAAAGGAAGCTGATCATTCGATGGGTGAAGCCAGACTAAGTGTAGAGGAAGGAATGAGGCTAACCGAAGAGGTGGCAGGAGTGCTGAATGAAATACTGAACGGTGCACATAAGGCCACTGATGTGGTTCTGCAGGTTGCAGCAGCAAGTGAGGAACAGTCGAGTGCTGCCGAACAGATCTCAAAGAATATTGAAGGAATTTCATCTGTTACACAGCAGTCTGCCGCAGGGACACAGCAGATAGCCAGGGCTGCAGAAGACCTTAACCGTCTTACAGTCAACCTTCAGGAACTGATAAGCAGTTTCAGGTTAAAAGAAACTGAAAGCAGGTTTGCCAATAGTGAAAAAGGGCTTTCAAATAGAAGAAGCCCCAGGCTCATCAGATAATAAAAATGGGCAGGATCCTGGAGTTTCAGGTGCAGAAAATGATATTTTTATTTTTGCATAGCCGCGATCCAAAACAAAACCGGGCTTTTGCCCCCGATCCTCAATGAAGAATCGGGGACTAAAGTCCCGGGATATTTTTGATTCAATATCCCACTGCCCCCGGCGGAGGGCTTCAAATTGTTTTAACCTCCAATCCGCAGTGGTGGAAACCTTGAACTTCGAACTTTGAACCCGTCTTTCCGCCGGACATAGAACGTCAGGCCTGTCTTTAACTTCGAACCTCGAATTATAATTTAATTAAAAAATAATTTTCCGTATGTTTAAACCTTTTTTGTACAAAGATTGACTAATAGACACGATTATTACAGACTTTTAATGATTTAAGGTGCCATGAAAAAATATTTAATCCTGTTTTTTGTTCTGTTCCTGGTTTCTCACTCTTTTGCTCAGAATTTTACTGTCAGAGGACAGATTGCCGGCTCAGTTGATAATAAATACCTCGGCGGCGCAACAGTTGTGCTTATTCACCTTCCCGATTCTACCGTACAGGGCGCTTTCTCTGATGAAAACGGGAAGTTTTTTATAGATAAGGTCAGGTCAGGACGCTATTTAATAAATGTGACTTACCTGGGTTTTTCAAAGTATGAGAATAAAGTCTTTATCCGCGGTAAATCTGTGGAACTTGATAAAATTCTCCTCATTCCCGAAAGCGTTAAAACCTCAGAAATTGAAATTATCGGCAAAATGCCCCCGGTGGTGCAGAAAAGTGATACGGCGGAGTTTAATGCGGGAGCATTTAAGACTAATCCTAATGCAAGCGCAGAGGACCTGGTTACTAAAATGCCCGGAATGGTCGTCCAGGATGGGAAAGTCCAGACTCAGGGCGAAGACGTAAAACGCGTACTTGTGGACGGCAAGCCATTCTTTGGCGACGACCCCAGCGCTGTGCTTAAAAATATCCCTGCTGATGCGGTTGATAAAGTTCAGGTATTCGACCAGCAAAGCGATCAGGCCCAGTTTACAGGCTTCGACGACGGGAATTCTACCAAAACCCTTAACGTTGTTACTCACCTCAGAATTAAAGAAGGCACCTTCGGACGCCTCCTGGGAGGCTATGGCGATGCCCAGAAATATCAGTCCGGCGGAAATATTAACTTTTTTAATGGCGATAGAAGGATTTCACTGCTTGGGCTGGTAAATAATATTAACCAGCAGAATTTCTCGAATGAGGATCTCCTGGGTGTAATGCAGGGCAGCGGCGGCGGCGGACGCGGCGGCGGTCCTGGAGGAGGCGGCATGGGAGGCCCCGGCGGCGGACGCGGGGGCTGGGGCGGCGGCGGAAGCGCTCAGAATTTTATGGTTAATTCTCAAAACGGAATTACTTCAACTAAGGCCTTCGGACTTAATTATTCCGATAAGTGGGGCGAAAAACTCGAACTCTCGGGCAGCTATTTCATTAACTTCAGCGATAATAATTCCCAGGCTGATATCAGACGTAATTATTTCGTGGGCGGGGTTTCGGGTCAGAATTATTTCGAAAACGGACTCTCGAACAGCGGAAATACTAACCACCGCTTCGACCTTAAAATGGATTACCAGATAGATACTTCCAACTCCATTACTTTCCGCCCCAGAGTGTCCTATCAGGAAAATGATGCCAGTTCCGGCACAACAGGAAGAACTGAGGCTGCATTAAAGAATTTAAGCGCAATGACAAATAATTCCGGATCCAGCCGCTCGGGACTTAATTCTTCCGGGGACCTGCTCTTCCGCCACAAGTTCGAAACACAGGGAAGAACTTTATCTTTGGGACTTAACGGCACTTTCAAGAAAACAAAAGGTAATAGCAGCCTTTTCTCGGAGAATATCTATTACGATAATATTCTGGATTCCGATACGCTCGATCAGATTTCAAACAGCAGTAAAAACGGGGGCTCGGGTTCGGCTAATATCGTTTATACCGAACCAGTTACTGAAAATTCTCAGCTGCAGTTCAGCTCCAGAACTTCTTATTCTGAGGACGAAAGCGACCAGAGAACATTTAAGAATATCTCCGGATTAAGCGATTATTCCCTTCAGGATACTTCGCTCAGCAACGTCTATAAAAAACAGTATACTGCCCAGGCATTCGGCGCGGGTTTCAATTATCAGAAAGAAGCTTTCTCGTTCATGGTTAACGTGAACTATAATATTGCTCACCTGAAAAATGATCAGACATTTCCGCATGACCTTATGCTCGACAGGCCTTTTTATTCAGTGCTGCCTTCAATGATGCTGCGCTATAATATCTCAAGAGATAAAAACCTGAGAGTATTCTACCGCGCTAATAATAACGACCCCAGCGTTGAACAGCTTCAGGATGTCGTCAATAACAGCAACCCGCTATTCTTATCAACCGGTAATCCTAATCTTAAGCAGGACTACAGCCACATGCTGGCAATCCGCTATTCACAGATAGATTTCCGGAATCTGACGTCGTTTTTCCTGATGATGGGCGGAACCGTTACTAAGGACTATATTGGCAACAGCTCCTTTATGGCATACCGCGATACTCTCATTAACAGCGTGCACTTAAAACGCGGATCGCAGCTCTCGAGACCAGAGAATATGGACGGATATATGAACTTCCGCATGTTCTCAACTTTCGGGCTTCCGGTCTATCTCCTGAAATCGAACCTGAATATTTCCCTTATGGCAAGCTTCAGCCGCACTCCCGGTATTATCAACGGAGAGAAGAGCTATTCCAATGCTACTGTGCTCGGCCCCGGCTTCGTGCTTGCAAGCAACGTGGGTGATTATCTGGATTTTACACTCTCAAGCCGCAGCAGCATTAATCTCGTTAAGTCTACTTTAAGGGTAAACTCTAACGACAACTACTTCTCTCAGAACAGCAGTATGAAATTTTACTGGATGTTCTGGGACGGTTTCCTTTTCCAGACAGACTTCCAGCACCGTTACGACGGGGGACTGCCTGAAGGTTACGACAAGAATTCGTACCTGCTGAACCTTGCAATCGGCAAAAAACTCTTCAGCAAAGATCAGGGCGAGATACGTATTGCCATAAATGACGTTCTGAACAAAAACAATAGCCTGCAGCGTACGGTTACCGATTCATATTATGAGGATTCCCGTACAAATGTATTGGGCAGATATCTGATTCTGACATTCACTTATAACATAAAAGCGTTCTAAAATATGAGGGCAGGAACCGTTTCCTGCCCGTTTCTCCCTTTGTAAAAATTATTCCCCCTGGAAACTTTGGTATCTCTTTTCCCCCAAACATTAGAGTGCTGAAGTCTCCCCCGGGGGGAAGTTATAAAATCCTGAAAACCTTTCCTCAAAGAATAAAAAATACTTGACGTCTTCTATTCTATATCTTATCTTGGTGACCTGTTTAGCTGTGAATAACACTGAATAATTAAATGCCTGAAAAATAAAAGGAGTCTTGCTTGAAAACTAATAGTTACCTCAGCCTTGTACTTTTATGCATATTTGCACTTTTAATGACATCCGGATGCTCCGGTAAAAAAGCATCAGATCCAGTTTCAAATGACCAGCCCGGTAACTCCGGAAACCAGGACGTTTTTTGGAAAGCCCTTGAAACTCCTGCATCTGCCGGCTGCGCTTCTACCGACGCTGATAATAACATTTGGATTGGTACAAGTTTCGGAATGTATAAATCGCCTGACAGCGGCAGTACATGGAATAAAGTGACTACAAACGGATTTACTTCAACCAGCTCTGTAAGTCTTATAAGACCCGCACTTTCAGGAAAAATATATGCCATGGCTGGCTCCGATATATATACTCTTAACACTTCCCAAAACACATGGATGAATATTTCAAAAAATATTAATTCATCAACTGTTACATACATTAAAACCCAGACGTTTAACCTGGATAAGGCGGGAAATATCTATGCCTGTATGTTTGTATCCGTAAAATCCGATCCGCAGACCATTGGATTGGATCAGAACATTTTTGTTAAATCCACAGACGGGGGGCAGACATGGACGGAAATAAAAATTCAGCAGTTTGAAGGGCAGATTATCGATATTGCATTTACTTCAAATGGTGCAATTCTCCTGATAATGGATAATACCGTTTACCGCTCGCTTGACGGGGGAAAAACATGGAATCATGCCTCCTCCGGAATTCCATCCTCTAACCCGATGCTCCTAAGGGTAAATTCAATGAACCTTGTCTATGGCGGAACCGGAAACGGTATAATGGTCTCCGGGGACACTGGAATAACGTGGAGCCCTGCAAACTACAGCACCTACTGTCCTTCGCTCATAATCAATTCAAAGGATTATTTATTTGCCGGCGCCATTAATTCAGTTTTTGTTTCGGTGGATAATGCTGAAAAATGGGTGGAAATAAGCTCCGGCCTGAAACACAGCATAGACGGCTTCTCAAACTGCAGCGTTCAGACATTCGATAAAGACGGATTTATTTATGCAATTTTAGAAGGGGTCCTATACAAGAGCTCGGTTTCTACAGTTAAATAAATGTTGTTTTTATTAAGGCGGGCCCAAAGCCCGCCTTATAGCCTTGAAGTTTTAAGAACTGAGGATTTAATGCTGCGGCAACTAATTAAAAGCAGATAAACTATCTGATACGATATCTATATTGCCGATGGCCTCAACGGTTATTTCATAAGAAACATAATACATGACGTTAGTAAAATAGAATAATAAGCTTGTAAATCAATGGAGAGTATTTTACACCTGAAAAGTATTCTAATTCCTGAAAATAAGATTAAAAAATACAATTCTGCCTTGACAATATAACCCGTTTTGTTTTTTTTATTGTAGCTGCAATAAAAAACAGTCTTTTCAATTTCCCTGCTCTTACTGCAGGAGATCCATCAGCCTTCGCAATATTATTTGAGAAAATATTAATCCGTTTTACAGTGAGCATAAAATGTATTTCTCTGCTGGTACAGGACCCTGATAAACAAATATCGTTTACAATAAGATTACTCCCGCAAAACTTCATCTTCAGGAGCAAGACGAAAGATTCGATTTATTAGACAAAGTAATGATTTTAACGATGAATGATTAATGAGGATGCGGATGAAATTTGTGATTAACTGTTTGGTTCCTGGTTCCTTATTGCCGCAGCGGCAAAATTTAATTTATCTGTGTAACTAAATAACTGCTTTGGGAATATTTTGTTCAAAATGAACATCCCGGAGCGGTGCTGTATTGCTGTGTGTGTTCCATGTCCTCCATGAACTGAATAAAAGACTTTAATAAGCACAGGCTGAAAACCGGTATAAATCAAAAATGTGCAAAGTCGGGCAGCTTAATATAGATGTTCAATTAAAAACAGTTCCAATAACAAATACTTATAATAGTTGGAGGATGGCTATGAGACGATTTTACATATGTGCGATGATTTTGCTTGTATGTTATGGTGTTCTGTACGGGCAAAGCACGGTAACGCTGGCAGATAAAGCTGATGTAATAGGAAGAGTATGGCTTGACGACGGTGATGGAATTCAGCAGATAACTGAAAACGAAGGAATAGAAGGTATCAGGGTAAACGTATATAAAGTAGAAACTATAGACAGCAAGCAGGTTAAAACTCTTGCAGGGTTTGATGATACCAAAAAGAACGGTTCATATTCAATTAAAAATTTGCCGGCGGACAATATTTATATAGTCCAGTTTATATTGCCGGCAAATTATGAATTCAGTCCCAGGGAAAAGGGCGGCGATGACTCTAAGGATTCAGATGCCAATCCGGCAGATTCAGGAAGAACAATGATATTTACACTCACAGGCGGAGTTAACCAGACCTTAGATGCCGGAATGAAGGTAAAAACGACACCTCCACCGCCACAGCCCGGGAGCATTGGAGACTTTGTATGGATAGATTCTGACGGAGATGGAGACCAGAACCAGAACCCGACACCATTCCCGGGTGTAAATGTCCAGCTCTTTACCAGCAATAATGAAAGTAGAGGAACAACTGCAACAGACGCCGACGGGAAATATTCTTTCCCAAATATCCCGGCAGGTACCTATTATGTTCAGTTTACAGCTCCGGAAAATTACGAATTTACAAAGAAAGACGGCGAACTTAATAATCCAAACAACTCGGATGCAGATCCAACAACCGGTAAAACTGTAAGCTTTAGCCTGACGGCAGGAGAGAACATAACAAATATTGATGCCGGCTTGAAGCAAAAAACACCTCCACCGCCACAGCCCGGGAGCATTGGCGATATGGTTTTTGAGGATAAAAATAAAAACGGCCTTAAAGACAGCGGCGAGAATGGACTTGACGGCGTACAGGTAGATCTATACATGTATAATAATGGCAGTCCTGAATGGCAGAAACAGATGCAAACCAACGGAAGCGGAAAGTATAAATTTTCAGACCTGGTACCGGGAACATATCAGATTAAATTTACTTCTCCTGATGGATATGAATTTACACAACTAGTGGGCCTCCAGGATGACGACGATAACTCAGATGCCGACAAAACCAATAATGGCAAGACAAAGGACATTGCACTTGCTGAAGGACAGGACCGGGTGAATATCGATGCAGGATTTTATGTCAAAGAAGCACCTCCTGCAACCGGCAGCATCGGAGACTATGTATGGGATGATGATAATGGAAATGGCATACAGGATGAAAGCGGCAACGCTGGAATAAAAGACGTAAAGGTTGAACTTTATTCACGTTCCGGAGATGTGGATACCTATGTTACGGAAACAAAAACAAACGGAAGCGGTCAGTACAAATTTGACAAGGTGTCTGCCGGTACATACCGCGTAAAGTTTTATCTGGTTTCAGGATATAATAAGTTCACATCAAAAGGCGCCAGCCTTGATGCAGGCGATAATTCTGATGCTGACCCGATAGACGGCCTAACCGCCCCGTTTACACTAGCAGCAGGGGAGAACCGTGAAAATGTTGACGCGGGTATGCTTAAAGAAGTGATTCCGCCTGCAAAGGGGAGCATAGGTGATATGGTATGGATAGATACAGATAATAATGGAACGAAAGACACTGGGGAAAAAGGGCTTAAGGAGGTTGAGGTTGATCTTTATATGTATGAAAGCGGTAATCCTAATCCTGTCCTGAAGGCTCATACAACAACCAGCAGTCTTGGAAATTATTTGTTCCCGGAACTTGAAGCCGGAACTTATCTGGTGAAGTTTACTCTTCCGGGCGGATATGAATTCACAAAAATGACAGGTGTACAGGATGATGATGATAACTCTGATGCCGACAAAAACAACAATGGCAGTACAAAAGACATCGTACTTGCTGCAGGGCAGGACAGAGTTAATATAGATGCAGGTCTGTTTGTGCCGCAAGCGGGCACTAACCCGCAAATCAACGGGGTCTTATTTAATGATACTGATGAGGATGGCACACAAAAAGGCGTGGTTACAGATCCTGGACTTGGAGGCTGGACCGTTCAGCTTCTGAATTCCAGCATGCAGGTTGCTGCAACTACTACCACAAACAACGATCAGGCAAATGGTATAATAGGCAGATATGAGTTCACCAATATTACGCCCGGGACCTATTATGTAAAGTTTGTAAACCCCGGCGGCTATTTGTTTACACTTAAGGATGCGGCTAACAATGATAATACAGATTCCGACGTTGATCAGAATACCGGTATTTCAGATGCTATAACAATTGCATCAAACACAAACGAGGTGCATATTGATGCCGGAGTTTACGCAGAGAAACCGGAGACCGGGAAAGGCAAAATCGGCGGTATCTTATGGCATGATACCAACGGCGACGGCTCTCAGGGCGGTGAAAGCACTGAACCCGGAATCGGAGGGTGGACTGTAGAGCTGCTAAATTCCGCAAAAACTGTTGTAGCTACAACTACAACAAACAATAACGGAGGACTGGGCACAATAGGAACTTATCAGTTTACAGAAATCACAGCGGGTACATATTTTGTCAGGTTTGTTAATCCGGGCGGCTACTTATTTACCCAAAAGGATGCTGCAAATAATGACAATATTGATTCTGACGTGGATGCAAATGGCCTGACGGATGCAATTACAACTGATAATAACTCAAACCTGCAGCATGTTGACGCTGGAGTTTATGGCGAACAGGAGAACGGGAAAGGCAAAATCTCCGGAATATTGTGGCTTGATGCTAATAAAAACGGAGCTCAGGGGGGAACAAGCACAGAGCCCGGCATAGGGGGCTGGACCGTAGAGCTGCTTAATTCCGCAAAAACCGTTGTTGCCACAACAACTACAAACAATAACGGGGGGCTGGGGACAATCGGGTCTTATCAGTTTACCGGAATAGCTCCGGGCACCTACTATGTAAGATTCGTTAATCCCGGCGGTTATATTCTCACACTCAAGGATGCAGCCAACAATGACAATATAGATTCCGATGTTGGTACCAACGGAGTAACTGATGCCATAGCAGTGGACAACAATACAAATCTTCAGCACGTTGATGCCGGAGTTTACGAAGAGGAAAAGCCGGAAGGCAGCATTGGCGATTTTGTATGGTACGACTGCGATAAAGACGGCATCCAGGATCATGGCGAACCCGGGGTTGCGGGCGTGACTGTATTGCTTTACCCTGGCAGCGGCGGCACCACATTTATTGCACAGACAGTAACAGATTCACACGGGAAGTATATCTTTTCGAATCTGGATCCCGGTTCATACCGCGTTAGATTCATTCTTCCTGAAGACCTGGGATATTATGCTTTTACAACAATGGGAGCCGGCAGTAATGATGCCCTGGATTCAGATGCTGACCCCACAACCGGCCGGACAGGCCTCATTACACTTGCTGCCTTTGATGACAGGACGGATATTGATGCCGGACTTCTTAAAGAAGAAGAAGCAAAAAATGCCAGCATAGGCGACTTTGTCTGGAAGGATGGCGACCAGGATGGAATACAGGATAACGGCGAACCCGGTATTCCAAACGTTATGGTTGAACTCTATAAATGGGGCAGTGATGACGCCTTTATGTCGGCTATTACCAACTCAATGGGAAAATATTTGTTTGAAAACCTTGCGCCGGGCGACTACTATATTAAGTTCCTGCTGGCAGAAGGCTTTACGTTTACAAAAAAGGACCAGGGGACAGATGACGCAAAAGATTCAGATGCAGATACCCAGACCGGGAAGACAGGAAAGATTACTCTTCATGGAGATAATAACCTTACAATTGATGCCGGAATGTACGGAAGCGACTGCATGCCGGTAAGCCTGGGCGACTTTGTATGGAACGATCTGAACAAGAACGGAATCCAGAATACTAATGAACCCGGCCTTGCTAAAATAACTGTTAATCTATATAAAGCCGGTAAAACTGCAATTCACAGAACAACGTGGACCGATAAGAATGGAATTTATCACTTTGCAGGGCTTTTACCCGGAACTTATTACGTGCAGTTTGTATTGCCGAAGGCATATGCATTTACTCTTATAAACCAGGGCGGGAACGACGCTTTAGATTCAGATGCCGATATGGCAACCGGAATGACGGCCTCCTATAATCTCGCTTCAGGCGAGGCCAATAACACAATTGATGCCGGTATGTTTGAAGGTCAGTGCCTGCTGGCAACACTTGGAGATCTTGTATGGAATGACTGCAATAAAGACGGGATCCTGGATCCGGGTGAACCCGGAATGGAAGGAGTGACAGTAAAACTCCACGCCTGTACAGGCGATCACTCCAAGCCCGGAAGTCCATGCGGCTATGGCAATGAAATTGCAAGCACAAAAACAGATAAAAACGGCAATTACTACTTTTACAATATTATGCCCGGATACTATTTTGTAGAGATTGTTCTTCCGTGCCGTTATACAATAACAAAGCCCGATCAGGGCAAAGATGACTGGAAGGATTCGGATTTTAACCCGGCAACGAGGTATTCAGCATGCATCAGTCTTGCTCCCGGACAGGTCAACCTGACAGTCGATGCCGGCCTATATCCCACACCCCCTGCCACGCTGGGCGACTTTGTATGGATAGACGTCAACAAGAACGGGGTCCAGGACTGTGGCGAAAAAGGCTTGTGCAATGTTATGGTTGAACTCTATATGTGCGGAGTTGGTACACCCGTTGCTTCTGTAAAGACAGACAATGACGGAAAGTACATATTTAAGAACGTAATTCCGAACACGAGCTATGCACTGAAGTTCTATCTGCCCAAAGGCTATGCATTCAGCACAATAGACCAGGGTAATAATGATAATACCGATTCGGATGTATGCCCGAAGACATGCGGAGGCATGACCAAATTCTACGACGTACTGCCAGATGAGGTGAACATGTCAATTGACTGCGGCATGTATCTCGCAACCACAACTGCATGCAATTATGTCTGGAAAGATAATAATAACAACGGCGTTAAAGATAACGGTGAAGCCGGCATTCAGGGAATTACCATTGAACTCTATAACTGCTCGAGCAGCACACTGGTTAAGACCGCAAAGACAGATGAAACGGGTCTTTTCACTTTCGACGACATTTTACTCGATTCGTATTTCATGAAGATACTCATACCTGAGGGATACAAGATGGGCAAAACGTCACAGGAAGGAGGAGGAGAAGGGCTTAATTCCGATTTCAGTACAAACGGACAGAGCAGCTGCTTCGACGTAACTGAAGGTACAACTTCAATCGGCAAGCCGGTTGCACTGGTTCTTTCAACTACCGGAGTAGCAAGAGGTTCAGAGACACCGACAGAGTTCAGCTTACAGCAGAACTATCCGAACCCCTTTAATCCGTCGACCACGATTGAATTTGGAGTTCCGGCAGCCGGGCAGTATACATTGAAGGTATTCAACATGCTTGGGCAGGAAGTGGCAACGCTTATGAACCGTGAACTTCCGGTTGGATATCACATGGTTGTATTCGATGCTTCCAGAATGCCTTCAGGCATGTACATTTACAGATTAAGCGGTAACAATACAGTTATGATAAAGAAGATGATGCTATCCAAGTAATTTTCAAACGCATCAGATTTTTACAAAAAAGGCTGCCTTACACGGGCAGCCTTTTTTAATTAATATAAAGGCCTTCAATGGCCGGTTTTCTGCAGGAGAATTATCAGAGCCGTACCGGTTAATACTCCGGTCAGAAAATTATCCCACCACGGCGGTTTTTGGTTTTTTAAGGCGGTTTCAAGTGAATTCTTCAGAATAAAGCCTTCTTTTTCCTTCAGTTCAATACGGCTTTCGAGGTTTATTATTTCCATATCCTTAGCTTTAACGGTTTCAATCAGGCTTTCACGTTCAATCAGCATTATAACCATCCGCCTTAAGCTCTCCTTATTCATTTGAACGTTATTGCTGTCAATTACTTTTACCTGACAGAAGCCCGTTTGCAAGGCTGGCAAGACTGTCAATGCTATAAAGATCAGCAGCTTCATTCTTCCGCTCCTTTTCCCTTTGTTTTATAGATGCCGCCAGGGATTTAATAATCTTTCTTTTTGCTTCCAGGCTGTCCAGTTCCGCCCTCAAGGAGTCTAGCGAATGAAAGGCGCCCTTAAAGGAATTTTCATACCTCAGATGGCTACTGTATTCCCAATAGCCAAGGTAAGCCAGTCCGGCCGATAAGATAATAATTAATACAAACATCAGCTTTTGCATGAAGCTCTCATTATTTTAATCCGGAATTAAACATTTAACTTCCCATCTTCTGGGTGCCTTTCTTCCCAAAAGTCCCCTTGTATCGAGGTGAATAAATGTTGGGTAAAGTCCAAGTCCCATTACGCCAGGGTTTACAAAAATGTGATGATCTTTAAGGTCCATTTCCAGGTTGAACTTCCCCAGAGCGATATCCAGACAGAGGTTTCTGATCTGAAGGGGAGTGAAGCTGAGGGGAGAAAAATCCAGTGCGTTGAATTCCAGGTGCAGGCTGCATTTTGCGCCATGGACGCGGGCATTATAGAGCGGGTCTCTGTAGGCGGAGTGTATTACGATTGGAACCGAGATGGCGCTTCTTATTTTCTGAATAATGCAGAGTGAAGGAATTACGTTTTCATAGAGGCTAGCAGGCGGGGTGCACTTTCTGAATAGTTCCCCGGCTGAGAAGTCAGTAATGCTGTATTTATGTAATAAAGAATTCATTGTATAGACTGTAAAAATGAGTTTGTGAAACAGACATAAAACCACTGACGCGGTTTGGAAATGTTTTTGTCATTCTTTCCCAGAGTTCTGGCCACCCGCCTCAGAGGCGGGGGCAGGCGAACCCTGGGCTACAGATAGAGAACTGCTGACGCAGTTCACACCGGAATCAGGTTGACGTGTAAATACGGAGGCTTTGCCTGTTTTACCGGCAATGTATGCATTGCTTGCATAATAGCCGTAGCTGATGGCCATAATGCCCGCCGCGAGCGATACGGCAAAGGATTCCAGGGAAAGGTTTTCCAGTTTATGAGTAAGAATAACCAGGGACATTAATAAAAAGTAGATGCCTATACTGGTAAAGAAAGCGGCAAGCTTACGGTTTCCAGGCTGACAGATATTGTTTAGCATAAGTTCTCCATGGATATTGGATTTACTAATCTCTTCCCACGAACTCATCTTCTTTAATAGTTCCCTCGAGGTATTCGCGGTAGTGGAGCATGATGCGGTTATCGGAATCCTTGGAAATAGCGAATACGAGGGCGTTCATTTTATGTGTCAGCAGTTCCATTCGCCTCAGCAGTTTTAGGATTCCTCTTCTCAGGACGGCAGATGCACCGAGCACCACGGCAATAATGAGAGATGCCGCCACACTAATCATTATTTCATGCATTTTAGCCTCCAAATAGTATTACCCGGCATATTCTCTAAATATGAAACCCCGGGCGGGGTTTTGGGTATGTTGGCTGCCATCCGTTCCCAGGGTTCCCGGGGAACCCTGGGCTACAAATATGAAATCCCTGACGGGATTTGAAACCCAAAACCTATGGATAACGATAAAAGTTCAATTGAAAATCTCCTTATACTGGAGCATAACTTCCGTTTCAAGATCCAGGTCGCCTGTAAAGCCATATTCTTTGAACTGTGAAATATCAAATGCTGAGAGGCCCGAACCGTTTGAAATACCGTCCAGAAGCATTGTATAAAGCTGCCTGGCAGCAGGGTACCTTCCTTTAAGGGCCTTAATGAGGGCATCGGGATAATTTTCCCTTAAGTCAACCATGCTGTCAGTTATTTCGCTGCAAAGTCCGCCTTTTACTTTCAGGCGCAATTTTACATAAACATTGCGTACACTGAAAAAAGGACCGGGAAGACAGGCATGGGGCGGCAGTTCAGGGATCTGGTTTTTCAGGACGGCCAAATCCCTTATGCTATAAATCAGAATATCCCCGTTTTGGAGCTCACTTACGGTGTTTCCAAAGATCACGCGTTTAATATCCACACTAAAGCCGTTTTCAATTGTTATGGCCTCCAGATTCTGCTTTAATGCCCTGAGAATCAGTTGACGGCAGTTAAAGCTTCCAGTCTCAACGACGCCGTTCAGCGGAGTCAGGAAAGGATTTGATCCATATGTAAAATTAGCAAACATGTTTTTACTGATTTAAGCATTATCTGATTTTAGCCAATTCGAGGATAACCAGCCATCTTACCGTCTTACCTGCCTCTCCGGTAACTTTGACCTTCAGGGCGCCGTTTACCGTATCGGCTTCAAAATTGGCATCCCAGGAGGGAACCGTCTTCCATATTACCGTTTTAATGCATGAAGAAAGAGTTACCGAAGAGGCTCCGGCAGTGCGGCTTACGACGCCTTTAAGTTCAATATATGCCGCCTCAGCTGCATTGCCGCTGGTATGTGCCGTAATTCTGGCATAAAATCCTGCAGTCAGGTTATCCTCAAGCACTATTCTTTCCGAGGGAGGGGAGAGGAACAATTCAGCCTGAATGCCGTCTGGTGTAACGCCAGAAAGTGTAACGGATGAAAATTGTGCATCGCCAAATTCACTTATATAACCAGATGCCCTTGCATGCTCACCCCTAAGTCTTGCCACAGCGCCACTGCCTTCGGCATGGCTATTTATTCCGACAGCTGAAGTCTGAAATCCCTCGGCATGCGAGTTATCCCCTAAGGCAGAAGTCTGGTATCCCTCGGCATGGGAAGCTACACCGCCAGCGGTGCAGAAATATCCCTCTGCATGAGAAGCGGTAGAAGAAGAAGCATTAAGGCATCCTTCAGAATGAGAGTACTGGCCGGCAGACAGGTTGCCGCATCCGGAGGCAAAGGAACATTCCCCGCCAGCCGTGTTATTCATTCCGGCGGCAATGAAACTGGATGCTCCGGAAGCCACCTGGGTATTAGCACTTCTAAGGAACTGAAAGTCGGTAGCATCTGTTCCGCGTCCGTTTCCAAAAGTATTGCCAGTAATAACTCCATGCCTGCCGTTAACCAGCTCCTCAAAGGCAGCTCTTGTGAGGCTGAGCATCAGCCTGTAGACTCTTCCGGGGGCGTTTTTTGTGGTGGCTGAAATGCCTTCCTGCCCCCTCTGAACTTCCAGGAAATTACCCGTTATAGAAGTTACTTTAATTATCTCCCGGTGCGGGTCATCGGCAGGGTTTTTATAATCTGTATAATTGAACCACACCAGATTAAAGCTTCCTTCAGCAGCGGGATCGGGCAGCTTTAAGGCTTCACCATCCTGAAGTTCAATGCCGGAGGCGAGCTCATTATAGCCCGATTTAACTTCAACCATGCAGAAATTTCTTACCGGCTGCATATTAATCCTTAATATTAAGTAAGCGGTGTAATTAATTATAAATAAATAAGTTATAGTGTTATTATACTTTAACATTTATATACTTCAGAAGCACAGCCCTGTGTCTGGGGAGTTCATCAAGAAAAAACATACGGATATTGCCAGGCTGATTGGAAAGGAGTCCCAGGCGTCCCTGTCCGTGAGGAGAATTCTGGTATACGAGTGCACACATTTCCTCAGCTACGATCTTAAGATCGGCCGG
The DNA here is from genome assembly GCA_050259615.1 of Syntrophomonadaceae bacterium. GTDB lineage: Bacteria > Bacteroidota > Ignavibacteria > Ignavibacteriales > SURF-24 > JAAXKN01. Next base: position 15,962 of record JBLNAZ010000198.1, read on the forward strand.
AATTTCAGAATATCCGCAGACATAGGAAACCTGATAATTGAGCACTCCCTCGTGAAAGGTGCCACGGGAGAGGTAAAGAAATTTGCCCCTGTAAAGAGCCACCCGGTTCATCTCTTCCGGAGTAGCAAAGCAGTCCTTAAATCCGGTATCGTCCCGGAATTTCAGGGAGGTAAGGGAAGTGACGTGCCGGTTGCTGAGAATCAGGAGGTGCGAACCGCTGCCGGAAAGAGTTTCAGTTATGCTGCATTGTTTAAGTTTAGTGCTGCAGTAGTCTTCCATTATCTGGCTTACGGCATCGATTACGGAATCAAAAAACGGATCTTTTGAAGTATCGGTCATTTTCCAGCCGAGATAATCCTTCAATTCCGCGAGAGAAATGATCTGATTATTATTCATATTCAATCCTCCACCTTACATTAATCTTAACCTTGCCATTGTATAAAAGCGGAGCACCTGCCAGACTGCCAATAAGGCATTCCTTTATGCGGCCGCAGTTTTGGCCACGGCGAACCCGCCAGGCAGAAGGACTGCAATTCCGACGCGTTCCATTGCTCTTAATGCCTGTTCAGCCCTTTCGAACATGCTTTCGCTGTTTATTACGGCGCTGTCGGATATCTTAAATGCAATATCGCCTTTGCCGGCAATTCCAATATGTCTGGCATTTCCGAAAGCCAGGAACGGGGTATCAGCGGCAACAGAGGTTTTAGACGGCATGGCATCCACCTTTTCGACCGGATAGCCCATCAGTTCCTCAACGGGACCATTATTAGGTTTAACCAGAATCGGGCTTCCGGCAGTATCCTTTATTTTTCTGATTTCGCCAAAGACAGTCGGGTGGCCGAACCATCTTGCGCCCCTGAGTTTTGCAGTAGAAAGGGAGCTTTGCATATCGACCAGAACATCGTAATTCAGATTAGTAAGGTTCGGACCGGCAAGTGTAACGCTGTTTACACCCGGGGCATTGAGCACGCCAGTAAAAGGAGTACCGGAACCTGCAAAGCCCTGGTTATCTTCGGCAAAGGCGATACGTTCTCCGTAGCGCTCCATAAGGAAGTCGTAAAGTACAATAAGATTGTCACTTAGCAGCTCTTCAGTAACGGTTGAAATAGCGGCTACTTTTTTAAGGATCAGGTGTACATCCTCAAATGAAGGCTCGCTTGAAGTGATGACCGCCTTCTCATTAATCCAGCTAACGGATATGTCGGATAAAAGTCTTGGAATATGGAGGTTATCCGATTTAACCTTACTCATATCGAAATAAGAACCAAAGCGGCGGAGCACGCCATATTCATTGACAAAATGGAGTATATCGCCTGCGACCTCATCGGGCACCAGATAGCCTCCATCGGCTGCAACGCCTTCAGACAGTGCCTGCTGGAGTATAGGTTCAAACTGCTTATTATGCATGCAGCAAAGAAGCTGCAAGAAGCGCTCCTTTTTGCCGGATTTAAGCTGTTCCTGCTCCTCAAGCCGGGGATTGATTTTATATTTAGCATCGATCCTATCCATACCGAGCGCCTTTACAGCTGCATCGACTGCCTGGGTCTGCAGAGCGAGGAATTCCTCTTTTGTTAACTGAATTACGCCGTTTTCCATTGCATCCTCCGGTTTCTTAAAAATTATGAATTATGAATTGTAAATTATGAATGAATATTATAGAACTGTCTGCTTAAGAGATTATAAAGAAAGGACTTAGGTGTCCATGCATCAAAAAGTTTCGGGCTTTTAAATTCCCTTGATTTTCCTCACGTATGCGGCTGCAAATTCCGGGATCTCACGTTTGAGACTGGAGAAGTCACTTTCAGGCTTTAGGCGAAGGCTTTGGAGGAGAAGCTCATCATGAATTAGCCCCTGGCCTATTGCCACGGTTACAGCGTCGGCATCCATAGGGACGCTGACGGCAGACACTTCGAGGAGCATCCAGTTTGTAATGTGGAGAACATCTTTTCCGCCTTCTTTTTCCTGTTTCATTTCAAGGGGCAGAAAGCCGATGGACCAGCTGGTAAGAAATCCTTCTTTATAAAGGCGGAATATGTCATCTGCAAGCCGGGTGTGGTTAAATTCAAAAGTAGCAAGAATGCCTCCCGTCTCAATGCTCAGGTCCACGCAGCGGCCTATAACCTTAGTATCGTCATGAAAGGCGAGTACAACGGGGCTCTTAAAATAGTCGTCGAATCTTCCGCCCTGTGGGTCAATTTTGCGCTGGCCGCGGTTGACGCCTGCGGTGACGATATAGCATTTAAGGGTTTTATTTTCCGAGTCACGTATTTCAGATACGAGCACCTGTTCCATCTTTTCCATAGGGCCTCCATTTTATACCGGTTAGCAAACATTAACTAATAGTTTTTTCCTCCATAGCCTTCTTCTTCTCTGATCTCCTCCGGGCTGAGCCAGCCGTACTTGCGTCCGTTCTCATAATACTTGAGTCTTACTTCCAGGTCGCGCGGTACGACGTCGTCGTGTTTAACAAACAGGCCGAGTCCGAATTCTCTTTGAACAAGCTGAGTGAATTTGATGGAGAAATACCTGCACAGGGGCTCAATAGCGTTGCTGAGGTAGGTAAAATTTGCCGCTTCGGCATTTGCGCGGTTAACGTCGGCCACAATTCCGAGTTTACTGGCCGGAACGCGGAAAGCCCCGAGTATTTCGTCGCGCACATTTTTTCTTGAAGCCGAAAAGTCGAGTTCCTTAGCAGACATTTTATGGATATTCAGCCTTAAGCCGTTATCGAGGACGGGAACTGAAGATATTCTTCTAACGCCTCCATATTTTAATCTGAACTGCTGCTGAAGTTCCCTGGCGACCTCAAGACCGAGGTCCTTATCAGTTTCCAGTGAAACAGGGGGAATAGGCTGATTAAAGCTCTCCACCTGGAAAGCCAGTTCGAGATTATTCACGTTAATAATATCGGCTATAGCCAAAATGATGCTCTGCCCGTAAAAAAGGTCGCCGGCCTTCTGATGCTTAAAGTGGATTATATCTTCCTTGTTAATATTTATCTTCTGCTGACCCGATTTATAGGTATAATATTTAATAAGGTCATTTTCGCCGGGCACAATCCTGATAAATTCTGGCAGCAGGGGGTGAATTCCCGAAATAACGTTCATCCTATTGCGTTCGAGGAGCCAGTACATATCACCGGCGGCGTCCATATTTTGTACAGTAAGGAGCATAAGTTCATACCAGGAAAGGTCACAGCCGGGATCGCTGATGAGTCTAACGAAGGGGTGATCGAACACCTCATCCACGGCAGTGCGGCCATTTTTAACTGATCTGCGGTAGAGCCTGAAAGGTGTTTTTGCCACGTCCTCGCTTCTAAGGGAAACAGCTGAGAACACCCAGCTTTTAATTTCATTATAAAGCTGCTGTTTGTGTGAAGACCTGGATAGACCGGAGTAAGAATTTGAAGAATCGCCGCCCGAGGCAAAGAGGTAATCGCCCGGGGTATTTGACTGGAAGAGTTTGAGGAAGCCTTTAAGGAACCAGTTATTGAGTTTCATCTGGATTGTGATGTTTGTTTTTACAATCTCCTAAATATGATAAGTAAAAAATTAAATAATGTCAACTTAATGTAAAGTAAAATGCAAAGAATAAAAAAAGCAATGACGGCTGTCACAAAATCAGCAGCCGGATGAAATACGCAGCAAGTTGAAAACAAATATGAAAAGAACAGGAAAAAGTTAAAAGATTGAAAGGTTAAAGGCCGTATAGATAATAATTAGTAAATTGGGGTCCACTCCGGCGGGTTTACAAATCAAAAACCCGGTACAGTATGAAGGTATTTGCGGAAATAAAAAATGAACAGGAAAAACTAACATGTTCTCTGGTGTCAGGAAGCATTAAAAATCATAGCCAGAAGCACTGCCAAAACTTTTTCAGTTTTTCTCAGCAGGGGATAAGCCTGGTGCTGATAAGAGATATAGCATTTGAGCACAAAGCTGTCGCCTTTCTGGCGGTTGTTTTCCCACTGGAGTGCCTGAAGGTTATTCAGCCTGTCAGTTCCACCTCGTTCAACGGGCAGAATATGATCAATTTCCCAGCCCGTACCTTTATGGGCTGCGGCCCCGTAATTTTTTCTTTCAATCCAGGCCCCGCAGGGGTCTTTGCGTATCAGCTCCGGATCTGCTCCGGGAACTGTTCTGGCTTTCTTCCAGACCGCTTCAATAATATCCGGCCGAAAGGCATTGCCTTTAGAATCCGTATTGGACAACCGCATGATGTTCAGCCCTCAATTTATATTAATAAACAGCCATGAACATTTCCGCAAAAGGAGCCCTTTTTAGAGAAGGTGATACGGGCTAAATATACTCCGGACGGGTAAAAATTCAAATGATTACGCGCACAGAAGGATTAAGGGGTATTGAAGCAGCAGGTTCGAAAAATAAATTGACAAGCAGAAAATATATAAGTTAAGGGCAGAGGTTTTCCATCCGGCTATTCTAATGATACTCCTCCTGCCTTTGTTGTTAAACGTCTTGTGCTGAACGCAGAATGTTAACGTCCTGCCACATAAATGATAAGGAGCACCAGACCTATTACGCCAATTATCGGGTGTACAATTGCAAAAGTTTTAGGAGGTATCTGTTTTTTGCCGATATCAATAGATACAAGATAGAATCCTCCCAGGGCAGCAATTATCATTACAATCATGCTTGCCGTAAGCAGGCTGGCGCCAATTCTAACGGCGCCAATGATTACAAGAATTAAGGCAATTGCGTTAAGAAGTCCATGGATAACGACTGAGACCTTAGGAGTGATCTTATTCTGGAGAATGTTTGTCAGGATATGAAGCCCGAATAAAGCGCTGATAATAATAAGGACAATAGGAGTAACCATTTCAACCACCTCATTATGCGATGTTGTAAATTTAAACAGTCTTTATTTTATTAAACCAATTTCCCCGGAAATAATCAATATCCCGTCATTTAAGGCATGCCCATTCCTTTAGAATGGCAGCAGAAATAATTTACATAATATTGTTTTTTGCTATATTTACATTCCATAAAATTTCATCCTTGAGAAGGATAAAGAGAACATGAAACAAATTTCCTGGCAGACTCTTTCCGTTAAACAGACAGCATTTGCATTTATTGCATTGGTGCTTTACGTAATATTATTTGTAGTGCTGCACGCATTTCTTGAGGTACGACCTATTCCATTAATCATTTTTCCAATGGTAGCCTTGTGCTGGTTTTGGGGTACAAAGCGCGGTTTACTGGCGGGATCTCTTATTATACTGAGCAGCATACTATTTGTCGTGGTTTTTCAGATCCATACTCCGAATCCCGAGGCCGGGATTATTGCAATTGCCATGTCGTTTGTTTTAGGGAGCCTTTCAGGCTGGGCGAGGAGTCTTTATGACAAGGAGAAGCGATATTCGAAGATACTGGCCGAAGAGCGCAAGGCGCTGATAGGGGAAATAGGAGAGCGCAAGAAAGCCGAGGACAGGGCACTTTGGGATGAATACTTTCTTAAGACGATGAGTAACTCCTCACCTTTGGGCATGCTTGCAATTAATAACGAAACTGATGAAATACTATACTGCAACCACAGGTTTTGCGAAATTTGGAATGTAGAAAAATATGAAGAAAAAGCTGCCATAAAGGAGCTTAAAGGTTCAGAGTTTGTTAATCTTTGCCACACGAACCTTCAGGATTTTGATTTCTATAAAAAGCATTTCAGTCCCACGCTCCACATAGGCAGTCTCGACACAGCGTCCATTGATATAAAGTTCAAGGATGGGCGCACGATCAGGCGTTTTACATCGCCTATTATGGGAAAAGGCGATGAATATCTGGGGCGTCTTTTTATTTATGAAGACGTGACCGACAGGAAAACTTCGGAGTTACGGTTAAAAAGAAGTTATGAATATGAGCATCTGGTTCATACAGTATCCAACCAGTTCGTCAAAGTGGCATCAGAGAGAATCGATGAGGCATTTATTTCAGCATTAAGGCAAACCGGTGAATTTCTGGAAATGGATATGGGGTACTTTTACAGAGCTGATCTGGAGTCCGGTACCGCAGAGAATCTCTATGAGTGGCGCAGCAAGAGCGTGAGTAAAGATCTTCCCAAGATTTCCAGGCTGGATTCAGCATTATTACCATCTTTTAAGAAAAGACTCTTAAATTTAGAAAACATAATTGTTCCCGACATTGAGGCTCTCGCGTCACTTGAAGAAATGGAAAAAGGATATGTGATTAAGCGCGGGATAAAGGCAGTAGTTATTTTTCCGGTGGTGTACAACGATACTCCAATAGGATTTTTAGGTTTCAGTTCCCAAAGGCCAAAGCAGTTTCCAGAGGATGCTGCTTCAATGCTTAAAATAATCAGTGATATATTCGGGGGCGCATATATACGCAAACAAAAAACCAATGAACTGCTCGCCAGTGAGGAGCGATTCCGTCTTCTGGTAGAGCATTCGGCGGATATGATTACAGTTATTGACGAGAACGGAATCCTTCAATATGTGAGCGAGGCAGTCGGTAGAATTCTTGGGTACGAGTCTGGAAAGAGAAACGGCATATCCCTGTTCCAGTTTGTTCACCCGGATGATGCTCCCAAAATAAAAGGCATTATTAAAATGATTTTGGCAAAAAAGATTTCTACTTCCGATCCCCAGTATCTAAGGGTTCAGCACACAAGCGGAAGGTACATTTATCTGGAAAGCATCTTTACCAATCAGCTCTATAATCCGTCAATAAACGGTATTGTAATAAACTCGAGGGATTTTACGCAGCATCTGGCGCTTCAGGAGGCACTCCGGAATTCGCGTAACTTTCTTAATGCCGTTATCAACAGCGCAAGTGATCCGATGTTTGTTAAGGACAGCGAGTATAAATGGGTGATAGTAAACGATGCCTTTTGCAGGCTCACTGGATACAGCAGGGAAGAGATGCTAGGCAAAACAGCTTTTGATCTCTTCCCGGGAAATGAGGCGGATGACTTCCTGAGCAAGAATGAGATGGCACTGAATGTTGGTGAAATGAAAGATCTTGAAGTCAGTTTTACTGATGCCAGGAAAGAAAATCACATTATAGTTTCACATTTGAGCACTTACCAGGAAGAAACCGGTGAGAAATACCTTATTGCCAACCTTCGCGATGAAACGAAAAGAAAAGAGCTTGAGCAGGAAGTGAACAATGCACTGATTAAAGAAAAAGAGCTCAACAGGTTAAAATCAAGATTTGTATCCATGGTTTCGCATGAGTACAGAACCCCATTGACGGCAATTCTTTCATCTGCCGAACTTATAAAGCTTTTCGGTATGGACATGGAGGCCAAAGAGAAGCTGGAGTATCTGAACAATATTATTAGTTCCGTAGAATACCTTACCTCTTTACTTGATGACGTGCTATTAATTAACCGTGCCGAAGGCGGGCGCATGGAATATAATCCCGGGTCATTTGAACTTATTTCATACTGCAGGGAAATTATAAGGCATTTAATGGACGGGATAAAATGCCGCGTGGAATTTGAAGCAGGGTTTGACTCAAAAACAGTATATATGGATAAGAAGCTCTTAAGGCATATTTTAATAAACCTCCTTTCCAATGCAGTCAAGTATTCAGGTGAAGGAGCAACAGTATGGTTTAAGGTTAGGATTATAGATAATAATATCAGATTTGAAGTTATTGATAACGGTATTGGAATTACGCCAGAGGACCAGGTGCATCTTTTCGAACCTTTCTTCAGAGCTGAAAATGTTTCCAATATTCCGGGTTCCGGTTTGGGGCTTTCCATTGCGAAGAACTGTGTGGATCTGCACGGGGGAAGCATTTCCTTTGAAAGCGCTCCGGGTCTGGGCACCAAATTTCTGATCAGCCTGCCTGACGGAGCGCAAAATATTTCTAATTAGCAGTGGCAAATATATATAATTTAATTATTTTAAGACTCTAAATTTAATTTCCAAAAATTCCTAAATCCTTTGAGAAATGGAAAAAGTCCTTGTAATTGAAGATCATCAGACGGTATGTCAGACCATTAAGCGGCTGCTTGAAATGGCGGGATATGAAGTTATTACCGCTCAAAACGGAACCGATGGTGTGCGGCTTGCCATTGAAGCACTTCCGGATGTTATTATCTGCGACATAATGATGCCTGGCATGAGCGGCTATGATGTTATCAAAGAGTTGAGTAAAAAGTTCGAAACCTCGTCGATACCGTTTATTTTTCTGACAGCAAGGTCGGAAATGGCAGACCTCAGGTTAGGGATGGAAATGGGGGCAGACGATTACCTGGTAAAACCTTTTAAGGCAGATGACCTGCTTAATGCAATCAGGACGAGGCTTGAAAAAAGGGAGCTGATAAATAAAGGGCAGAAAGTTAAAATTCAGGAGCCGGTTAAAGATTCTGCATTAAAAGCCAATTCTGTAATTGTTGCCGGAAATCCCCCGGAAATAATAAAGATCTCATCCATTATTTACATCAAAGCCAACGACGGTTATACCAGTATTCATACAAAAGAGGGTAAGAAACCGTTTATCAGGAGACTCATGAAAGAATGGGAATCCATTCTTCCGGAAGAGCAGTTTCTGAGAATTCATCATTCAACCATCATCAATCTTGAATATATGGAAAAGGTTGAAAAATGGTTCAACAATTCGCTCAGAATTCACATTCGTAGTGTTGAAGAGCCTCTGGAGGTCAGCAGGAGGTATGCTGCAAAGGTAAAGGCCTGTCTGAAAATGAAAGGATAAAGCCAGAAATACCACTCAATTTTTTCAGGGCAGTGTAAACACATACCATTTATTTCAGAAATCCACCACTTATTGCAAAAATCTACCAGTTACCACATTTAAGAATGTCCGTCTTTGGAAATAATCTAAATTTCACGTCAAATTTTGATTCATATTGTACGATTTCCCAAAGGATTAGAATGGCTGATGTTCTTGTAGTAGAAGACAACTTTTCAACCAGGCATAACATTGTGAATCTGCTTGAAAAAAGCGGTTACACAGTCCTGTCGGCTGAAAGCGGGGAAGATGCGCTGGAACGCATTGGCATAGAAACTCCCGACCTCATCATCTCGGATATTATGATGCCGGGAATTGACGGCTTTGAATTATTCAAACAAGTTAACGGAGATGACAAAGACGATCATATTCCGTTCATATTTCTGACGGCAAAAACAGAAATTGAAGACGTGAGGGAAGGGATGCTGGCCGGGGCCGACGATTATATAACAAAACCCTTTAAGGCAAAAGATCTCCTGAATTCGGTTGAAACCCGCTTAAAGAAAAGGTCAAAATACATTCAGAAGATAGAGCAGTTTAAGAGCAATATTACCCGCAATATAAGCCATGAATTCAGAACTCCACTTGTACCCATAATGGGCTACTCACAGATGATAAAAGAAAACTACTGGCAGCTTGGTCCCGATGAGGTACTTGAGATGGCTGGTAAGATCCATTCCTCGGGTGCCTGGATGCTCAGACTCATTGAAAAGTTTCTTCTGCTGGTAGAGATGGAGGAAAATCAAAACAGCGAATATGAAAGCTGCATTTCCGTAAAGGATACAATAACGAATCTCATAAAGCGGATTACCTCTTCAGAGGGAAGAAAAGATGATTTTCTAGTTAATGTAGCTGATGCATCGGTAAGAATACCTGAAGAGCAACTGGCAACAATATTAACTGAATTGCTGGAAAATTCCATACGGTTTTCGAATCCAGGTTCGCCAATTGAAGTATCATCGACCTTAGAAGAAGGTTTTTATTTAATTACAATAACCGATTATGGCAAAGGCATGACACCCGATCAGATAAAACTGATATCACCTTTTCTGCAGTTCAGCCGCGAAGGGATGCACCGCGCAGGTCTTGGACTCGGGCTCGCAGTTGTCAGGAAAATTGCCGCTTTGAATGATGCAAGTGTGAGTATTGAAAGTGAACTGGGCATTTTTACAAAAGTAATAATAAAATTACCGATATAGAATAATAAACAGCGCAATACAAAATCCTCCTGGAGAAAATCTTATGAATTGGTTTAAGAATCTGAAAATCAGTAAAAAACTGTTAATCGGATTTATACTGGTATCTCTAATTGCTGGTCTTGAGGGTTACGAAGGTATGTCAAGCCTTAAGAAGGCTGATGATAGTGATGAAATTCTCTATAAGTACAATACAGTTCCTTTGTCTTATCTTATAGAGCTTACAGGCAACTTTCACAGAATGCGGGCTAACGGTCTGGAACTAATGGCTGCCAAAACGCCTGAAGAGCACGAAACTGCATACAGTTCATTACTTGAAAGGTCAGCGGGCATCACGAAAAATTTGGCGGCTATTAAGGAGTTAATTATAGCCGACGAAGTCCGCCAGAAAGTGGAGGGTTTTGAAAACGCTTTCAGTGAGTTTAATAACAGTTTTTTAACTTTTGTTAATTTGTGCCGGGCTGGCAATGATACTGAAGCTGAACTCATCTGGGAAAATAATCTTAAAATTTCAAGGAAGAATGTGCAGAATGCACTTTCAGACCTTGAAAAGATTTATACGGAAAGAGCCAAACAAAGGTCCGATTCAAATACAGAGGAAGCGTCTGCAGCTTCAAGAAATATGTTAATTTATATCTTAGCAGGAATATTTATTGCCATCGGTCTTGGAATATTTATTTCCCGACTCATCGCACGCCCTGTAAAGGAACTTGCAGATGCTGCGGACAAACTTGCCCTGGGGGATATTGAGGTCAATATTA
>JBLNAZ010000199.1:0-48038 GCA_050259615.1 Syntrophomonadaceae bacterium
GACAACTGGCTGAAGTTGTTCAGCTTTGTGTTCGTCTTTGCAAAAAAGTCGTAGTACTCCGGAGCAAATGAAAAGCCCGAAGCTCTGAATACAAAGTCAAGATAGCTTCTTCTGGCCGAGAGTATGAAGGTAGATTTTTGGTTTACCGGTCCCTCCATATTCAGTGCAAACTGTGTCGCAGAAATTACGGCTTTTCCTCCTAATCTATCTTCCCTGCCTTCTCTCAGGTTGACCTGCGTAACAGAGGAGATCTTGTCTCCGAAGGATATCGGGAAACCGCCCGAGGAAAATGATGTTGAGCTGATATAATCCATATTAATAAAACTCATCACCCCGCCCGAAAAACCCTGATTTCCGAAGTGATTTATGTTCGGGACGATAATTCCGTCCACCAGGTAAAGGTTTTCCGCTGGGCTGCCGCCGCGGACGACGAGATCGTTTCTATAGTTGTCAATTTGGGCTACACCGGGGAAAATTGCAAGGCTTCTTACAATGTCATCAAAATTGCCGGAAATCCTTTTTACTTCCTCATTATTAAATTTAACCGAACCTACAAACTCGTTCATATCTTTCTGGAAATGCCTGGGCTTAATAGTTACACCTGGAATTTCTGTTAACCTTTCCACCAAATAAAAATTCTGCACAAGATCGGAACTGCTTATTTTGAATTTATCCATTACTACTGTCCTGTACCCTGCTGCAGTTATAATAACCCTGTAGCTCCCTTTGGGAATATTCATCAGTGCATATTCACCACGGTCGCTGCTGTAAGCGATATGGGTTGCATTCAGCTCAATGGTGACCCCGGTAACGGGCTTTAATGTAACTGAATCCCGGATAATTCCCGAGAGGCTTCCCCTCTGCGCGTAGCTCAGGCGGCTGCTTAATATAATTATAGCAGTACTGGCCAGCAGAAGAATAAAGTATGGGAAGCTGTGTTGAACATCGTATCTTCTTTTAGTCACGTTTACCCCTTTATTCATTAGTATCTCTGGAAGAAAGTTTGCTTTAAGGAAAGCTCATACTGCGCCTTTGTTATGGTCACATATACTATTCATATACATAGTATAAAAAGAAAGGTAGGTATAAAAAAATGCCCAACCGGACTTTGTGATCCAGATCAGGCATTATTAAAAAATTAGTAGTTTATTAGAAAAGAAGGGAAAACAGGCTGAAAAGAAGCTTATTCGTACCTTAGAGCTTCTATAGGATCAAGATTTGATGCTTTGACTGCCGGATAGACTCCGAAGACCAGACCTACAGCTGAGGTGACAATAAGGCCAACAACAATCCAGAACACCGGGACGACAACCGTTGCCTTCAAAAGGACGGCAATTACGTTGCCTCCGATCAGGCCGAGAATTATTCCGGAAGTCCCTCCTAAAAGGCTTAGAACCGTTGCCTCGGCGAGGAACTGAAAACGTATTGTATTTTTCTGGGCCCCTATGGCCTTTCTGATTCCAATTTCTCTCGTCCTTTCGGTCACGCTCACAAGCATTATGTTCATGATGCCAATTCCTGCAGCAATAAGAGCTATAAAGGCCACAACACCGGCACCCACCCTGAAGTACTTCGTAATATCGTTAAACTGTGAGAGCAGCTGGCTGTTGGTTACAATTTCAAAGTCGTTGTCGGCTCCGGGGGATACCTTGCGTATGGTTCTCAGGGCTCCAATCACCTGGTCCATTGTCGCCTGGTACCTGTTGTTATCGGGAGCCTGAATGTTGTACTGAGCCGAAGAATTATCGCCGTAATACTTTGTATAGACCGTAATAGGGATTACCAAAAAGTTATCCTGGCTTTGCCCGAGCACACTGCCTTTTTCCTTAAAACGGCCAATAACTTCAAGCCTCATATTATCAACCGTAATTTTCTGCCCTATAGGGTCTACATTCTTAAAGAGCTTCTTTGCAATATCGGTTCCTATGGCGCAAACGTTCCTGGAGTACTGCATATCCTGATTTGAAAAGCCGCGCCCGTCCTCAATAACGTAACTCGATGAAATAAATTCATCGTTATTAACCCCCACAAGATAAACATTCGGGTTTGTAGCCTCTTTGTTATACTTTACCATGCGGCTGCCCTGCCCCAGGGAAATACCGACTGAAACAGGAAGTGTTGTTATTTCTTTAAGTTTCTCCCCCTGGGCTACACTGAGGTCTTTTCTGTTGCGGTATTTCATCCAGGTGCCGTGACCTGTTTGTATGGCGGGGTATTTCTGTATTATAATATTATTTGTTCCGATCTCGTTAAAAGCGGCTTCAAAGCTCCCCTGAATTGCTGAAATAGCTGTCATTACAATGATGATGGAAAACAGGCCTATTGCAATTCCAACCAGCGTAAGAACAGAGCGGGTCTTATTGCTCCTCAGAGAGTTTAACGCCATTATTATGCTTTCATATATCTGTACCAACTTTCACCCCTCTTTATTCATATCTTAAAGCTTCAACCGGATTCATCTTTGAGGCCTTGTAAGCAGGCAGGAATCCGGATACCACACCCACGAGCGCCGCAATGAAAAACGATATCAGCACTATTTCCAAAGGCATGGATGTAGGAATAAACTGGTTAATTATGAGACTTACCGGGAAGGCAAGTATAATGCCTATAGCTCCTCCTATCATACAGATAATTGCTGCTTCAGCTAAAAACTGCAGGAGTATTGACCACGTCTTGGCCCCGATTGCTTTACGTATTCCTATCTCCTTGGTCCTTTCCTTTACAGATACGAACATGATGTTCATAATGCCTATTGCACCAACAAAGAGTGAAAGAGCCGTAATTACAAGTCCTGCAATTGCAACAGTCCCGATTATCTTGTCGTACATCTGCTGAAAAGCTTCCTGCTGATTAATTGCAAAGTCATCGGGTTTATTTGAAGGGACTTTTCTTATAGCCCTCATAATATCCCTGATTTCCTCCTTAACCTCGGCCATTTTGTTTATGTCGCTTACCTTGACATTAATTCTGAATGAGTCGCGCCTAGGTCCGAAGGCCTTCTTAAAGACTCCGATGGGCATTATTACCTGTCCATCGAGGCTGAAAGAGCCCAGAAAGCCGCTGCCCTGCTTCTCCAGAACGCCGATTACCCTAAGGGGGACACCGTTTAATTTTATGAGTTTATTTAGCGGGTCCTCATTCGGGAACAGGTTATCCACTATGTCCTGCCCGATGACGCAGACTTCATGATTAGCCTTCTCCTCAAAATCGGTCATAAATCTTCCCGAAGAAGGAAATGTGCCGGTTGTTTTAATGTAATCGGCTGTGGTGCCCCAGATTATAGTTGTAGTTGCGCTCTTTTCCTTGTATTTGGCTGTAGCCCCGAAGCTTCTCAGGTTAGGCACAACAACGTCTGCCGAGGAAACTGAAGCAAGCTGCGCTTTCAGCTTTTCAAACTGCTCCATCGTAATATCTCTTCTGTTCCTTTGCGTGTGCCAGTCCTCACCGCTGAACCATTCAAACTTCTCGATATAAAGAACGTCAGATCCGATTGAAGCGATCGATTTTATAAATGAATTCTTCAATCCTGTAATTGCCGTGGACATAATTGTTACGGCAAAAATGCCAATTACAATTCCCAGCGTGGTCAGGATTGAACGCATCTTATTTGCTCTAATCGCTCTGAGGGAAATTATTACCCCCTCTTTTACATCCACTAAAAAATGCTGAAACATATAGGTCTGCTTGTTTTAATATTGCTCTTAAATATTAGGTTTTAAAATATAGTTTTGATTTGAAAAAACAAAATGATGCGTTTTATCTACAGGCCCGGGCAAAATACATCCTTCCTGTGAGGCTTTGCCCGGGGAACGCATTATTCGTATCTGAGTGCCTCAATAGGATCCAAATTTGCGGCTTTATAGGCTGGATAAGTCCCAAATGTAATTCCGATACCCAGGCATACTACTACACCGGTCAAAACCGACATAACCGGAAATGTGGGCGTCGCCTTTAAGAGCAGCCCTGCAAGGTTGCCTATTCCTACTCCAAGCAAAATTCCTATTATGCCTCCGGAAACAGATAAGACTACGGCTTCAAAGAGAAACTGTATAAGTATATTTTTCTTCTGAGCTCCGATGGCTTTTCTGACGCCGATCTCTCTCGTCCTTTCGGTCACGCTGACAAGCATTATATTCATGATGCCGATGCCGGCTGCCAGAAGAGCAATTGCAGCAATAACCAGAGCTCCGATCTCAGCTCCCTGCTTTATTCCGTTTATAGTTTGCATTATAGTTTCATTGGAGAAAATTTCAAAGTCGTTATCCTGCCCTGCCGGCACCTTCCTTATTGTACGCATATAGCCAACTGCGGATTCAATTGTCTGGTCGTAGGTGTCTTTGCCGCGCGACATAACGGTAATGTTAATGCTGTTATTTGTTTTTCCGTAAAAACTCTGGTATGCTGTTATTGGCATAACAGCAAAGTTATCGCGGCTCTGGCCGAACATTTCTCCCTGGGATTCGTAAACTCCTATTACCTGGAGCTTTTTACCGTCGACCCTTATGTACTGCCCTACCGGATCAACAGAAACAAAGATCTTTTTAGCAACATCCATTCCAAGCACACAGACGCGGCTGTAATGCTCAACATCGGAGTTGTTTATTGCCCTTCCATCCTCAATAACCCATTTATTATTAGGCTGAGCCTCCGGGGTAATTCCGCTTATCTGTACATTCGGGTTGGTTTCAATATTTCCGTATTTGACAATTTTCCCGAAATTCCACTGTTCTGCCCCTACAAACTCGGCTATGGTCAGTAAGTCCTTCAGCCTGTAATACTCCTCCAGCGTAAGATCTTTCCTGTTCCTGAATTTATCACGCGAGCCCGGGCCGCCTTCCTGCATGGCAGGAAACTTCTGGATCTGGAAAGTATTCTGACCAAGCATTGAAGTGCCTTCTTCAATACTGTTCTGCAGCATGGATATAACCGTACTTATAGATATAATGGAAAATATCCCCACTACAATGCCAAGTATGGTTAAAAACGACCTTAATTTATTTACTCTT
The DNA here is from genome assembly GCA_050259615.1 of Syntrophomonadaceae bacterium. Lineage (GTDB taxonomy): Bacteria > Bacteroidota > Ignavibacteria > Ignavibacteriales > SURF-24 > JAAXKN01. The sequence continues at coordinate 5,007 of JBLNAZ010000199.1, forward strand.
AAGGCATTAAAGGCAACCAGAAATATTTCCTTTGTCCTCATTATTCATACCTCAATGCTTCCACAGGATCCATCTTTGCAGCAGTATATGCTGGAGCAAATCCGGATATTACTCCTGTAATTAATGAAATACCTATTGCAAGAATTACTGCATCAGCCTGAAACGAAGTAGGCAAAAACTGGTTTATTATCTTACTTAAAATTACGGCTCCTATAAGGCCGATAAAACCTCCTATAAGGCACAGGACCACGGCCTCAGTGATAAACTGCCCGAGAATTGTCCTTTTCTTTGCCCCTATTGCCTTACGGATTCCTATCTCCTTAGTCCTTTCCTTTACAGAAACGAACATGATGTTCATGATGCCTATTGCACCAACAAAGAGTGCAAGACCGGTAATGATAAGCCCCACGATCTGTATTATGCCTACCGTGCTGTCGTAGATCTTGGTGAGACCCTGCTGCTGATTAATGGAAAAGTCGTCATCCTCGTTATAAGCCAGTCCCCTGACTTTCCTCATAATGCTTTGGGCTTCCTCTACTGTCTTTTCAATCATTGCCGTATTGGCAACCCGTGCAACAATTGTTACGCTGCGGAAGTGTTCACTCTGAAAGTACTTGTAAACATTTCCAACCGGAAGGTATACCTGTTTATCGGGATTCATGCTTCCGAGCATAAAGCTCCCCTGTTCGGCCAGTACGCCAACGACCCTGAACTTCTGCCCTTTAATCTTAATGCTGTGATCAACGGCATCGCCCCTGGGGAAAAGGATTTTCGCAACGTCGCTTCCTAGAACAACAACGTTTCTGGCTCCGCGGCTTTCAATTTCGTTAAAAAACCTTCCCGCGCTAAAAGTAAAATTAGTCGTGCCCAGATACTCATTAGTGGTTCCGGTCAGGATGGTGGATTCAGTGGTTAAAGCCCCGTTCTTCAGCGTCTGAACCGTCCAGACCGAGGGTGCAACAGCTACAGGAAGTTTTGCCATTTCCTTATATTTCTCAAAATCTTCCATCGTGAGATTTTTCCTGTTGCGGGTTTTCCACCATTCCTCGTCCTGGAACCACTTCCATTTATCGATATAAAGGTTATCAGAACCAAGAGCGCTGATGCCGTTCTGGAAGGAATTATCAATTCCCTTAATGGCAGTTGACATCAGAACAACCGAAGTTACACCGATAAAAATACCTATTGCCGTTAAAGCAGAGCGTATTTTATTGGCCTTAATTGCTCTGTATGAGATTGAAAGCCCCTCTTTTAGTTCAAATAAAAAATTCTTCATATCTTTTATTTCTTTGTTTTATTGGTTGACAGTAAATTTCCGACCGTTCGGTATGAACCTGTTTTTTACGAACTCGTCTTTTTCAATTAAACCGTCCTTAATCCTTATAATTCTTGCCGCATGCTCGGCGATATATTCCTCATGTGTAACAAGAATTATTGTATTGCCCTGAAGATAAATTTCATTGAACAGAGTCATAATATCTTCACCTGTCTTGGAATCCAGGTTTCCCGTAGGCTCGTCGGCCAGTATAATTGCAGGTCTGGTTACCAGCGCGCGTGCAATGGCCACCCTCTGCCTCTGGCCTCCGGAGAGCTCATTCGGCTTGTGGTGAATTCTGTCCTCGAGGCCTACATTAACCAAAGCCTCTCTTGCTCTATCCTTCCTTTCCTGTGTAGGGATTCCGGCATAGATTAAAGGAAGTTCCACGTTATGAAGAGCATCGGAACGCGGAAGCAGGTTAAACGTCTGGAACACAAAACCGATCTCCCTGTTTCTGACTTTTGCCAGATCATTGTCGGTCATCTGACTGACATTAACCCCCTTGAAATCATATATACCGCTGGTAGGAGTATCCAGGCAACCCAGCATATTCATCAAAGTCGATTTACCTGAACCTGAAGGTCCCATTATGGCCACATATTCATTCTTGTCGATTTTTATCGATACATCCCTGAGAGCATGAACTTCTTCTGAACCAACCTGGTATACTTTGCTGATATGTTCAATGTTTATTATGTTCATTTTATATCCAGTTTCTTTATTTACTTGTTTCTTTAGAGCCTTTGCGCTCACCTTCAAGCCTTACGTTTGAATTGTCGGCCAGTTCGCGTGAAATAGCCCTGTATGAACCGCTTACAACCTTTTCATTGCCGTTTAAGCCGCTGGTGATTTCAATATAGTTATCGTCGCTTATACCGGTCTTAACTTCTTTCATTTTGGCCTTATTGTTTTCAATTACAAAAACAACTTCTTTGGGTTTCTTTTCTTTTACCTTATCGTTCTTCACCTGGACTGGGCCTTCTTCACCCTCTTTCTTTGCCTCAGGCGGCTTTGCGCCTCTAGCTGTAACGCTCTGAATGGGCACTGAAAGAACATTACTCTTTGTTTCAGTTTCAATGTCAGAGTTGCACGACATACCCGGTCTGATGCTTCTTTCGTTATCGGCAAGTCTGATCTTAATTTCAAAGTTTACAACTTCCTGCTGTGTACCCTGAGCCGTTGTCTTTGCGCTGTTGCCTATCTGTGAAACAACTCCCTTGAATTCTTTGTTTCCAAAAGCATCAATCTGAATTTTAGCAGTATCGCCTACTGAAACCAGAACAACGTCGTTTTCATCTACTTCAACGGTTGCTTCCATCTGCGAAAGGTCGGCAACGGTCATGATGTTCGTACCCTGGCTGAATCCCGATCCAAGCACCCTTTCACCCAGTTCCACGTTAAGCTGGCTTATTGTTCCATTCATCGGAGAATAAATAGTTGTCTTGTAAAGGCTTTCCTGCGCTTCCTTCAATGCTGCCTGGAACTGCACCACAGAAGACTTCTGTGAGTCGAAATCGCTCTGGGCACTTAAGAAATTTGACTTTGCCTGCTCCAGTTCGGAATCGCTTGAAAGTTTCTTCTTATAAAGCTCCTGAACTCTGTCGTAATCGGATTTTACCTTGTCTAAGACCGCACGGCTTCTCTGAAGTCCTGCTTTTGCCGATTCCAGTATAGCAGCCGCCCTGTCGCGGGCCGCCATATAACTGTCAGGTTTAATTCTAATTAAAAGTTGTCCTTTTCTTACTGCATCACCTTCTTTAACAGGAAGTTCAACAATTTCCCCGGTTACCTCGGGCGTAATAATAACCTGATATTCAGGGTTAATTTTACCCGTGGCGGATACTTTCTGTGTGATATTCCTTTTCTGTACGGCTTCAGTAGTTACTGAAATAATCTGCTCCTTGTTGCCGCTGAACACGAGCAGTAAAACCAGTACAGTCACCAGTAATCCTATTCCGCTGAAAATGTAGATTTTCTTCCTGGATTTCTTTTTGTTTCCGTTTGCCATTGAATTATCTCCCTTGCAATAAATTATTCAAATTTTTTAAAGTCTATTATACCCAAATAGTATTCAAGCTGCGATTTGAGCCTGTAGAAATCAAATCTGTTATTAATGTTAGTCTGCAGGGCAAGTGTATAATTTGAACTTGCCAGTAAAAGGTTAACAAATGTTCCCGAGCCTATGCTATATTTTTCCTGTTCAATCTGCCGGTTCTGCTGGGCTGAGAGAACATTTTTAGCGCTGACGTCGAGTCTTTTCTTTGCAGCCTGAAAATCCAGGTATGTTTTCTTAAGGTCAATTTTTATCTGGCGTTCCAGCTCAGTTAAAGTAATTTCACTTGTCTTTGCCTGAACTTTGGCATATTCCACGTTGTTTTCAGTAGTCCATCCCGAGAATATCGGGAAGCTTAAGGACAATCCTACAGAGTATCCCCTGCTCTTAAAGAGTTCGCTTAATGATCCGGAAGTAGAGCCGAAAGAATTATTGTTAGTAAGTCTCGGGAAATAATCTCCCTTTGCCACTGTAACTCCGTTATATGCACTTTCTAATCTATATTGTGCGCTTTTATAATCCAGTCTATTATTTAAGGCCTCATTAACTGTGGCCTTGATGTTGTCATACTGTTTTAAGAACTGCTCACTTTCCAGAACTTTTGTTGTGTCAGTTTCAATAGGATCCGATACATTAACTTCGGCCAGCACGTCCAGTCCCAAATATGTTAAAAGCTGACTCTGGTAAGTATCCAGGTCATTTTTTGCCTGAATTAAGGCAAGCTCTGAATTTCCCACGTTTACCTGCTGTGCATACACGTCGGCCAGCGTAACTGCTCCAAGCTTGTTCCTTTCTGTAATGATCTCAAGATTCTTCTGGTTATAAGCCAGATCGTCTTCTCTTACCTTTAGGACCTGCTTTGAATTAAGCACCAGGTAATAGTTTGCAATTGTATTAAAAACAATATCCTGCTTAACTCTTTCAAGGGCCATGCGGGCAGCTTCCAGGTCGTTCTTTCTCTGAGAGATAGTGGCAAAGTTTGCCAGCCCGTCAAATAAGGTCCATTGTGTTGATGCTCCGGCCGTAAAAGTACGGCTTTCCTGATTTCCCGACCTGTATACCAAAGTACCGCCCTGAACATATGTTCCCTCCGGACCTTCCGAGCGGTCCCATCTCCAGCCTCCCGAGGCCCCGAGGCTCGGCAGCAGCTGGCCGTAAGCCGCCCTGAGGTTCGACTCATTGGTTCCAAGGCTGACAACATTTTTTGCTAATGTAGTATTCTTCTGCAGCGCTATTTTTACGGCATCATTCAAAGTTAAACTTTTCTGTGCCCGGGCATTCATGGAAAGAAGAAATATCATCAACAATGAGATATAAAAGCGCATTATTTACTCCTGTTATGTAGCGGCGTGAAAAATAATTAATACGGATAAAAATAATTGATTTCTGAAAGATAAAGAACCCCGAGACAGCAATTAAACAAATTTTTGCTAATCTCATATGTTTTGACGCATTGAAAAGATGAAAAGTTACATCAGTTTTCAAAAAAAACGGGACAATTTCAGATTGAGTATGTAAACAATAGTGGGCTGCTGAATCTAAGGAGCAAAGCTCAGGATTTCAGGAACTCATCTTTGATTTTCATCAGATAATCGTAAGCTTCCTGGTAGTTATTTCCGATCTTGCCGTCGAGAATGGCATCCTCAATGGCTTTTTTTATCTCTCCGACTTTCTTTGAAGGCTTCAGGCTGCATATCTCCATTATTTCCTCTCCTTTTACGGGCGACTGGAAAGCTCTTAACCTGTCCTTTTCCTTTACTTCGCGCACCTTGTCCATTACTTTTTCATAATTGGACAGGTATTTTGATACTTTTTTAATATTCTTGCTTGTAATATCTGCACGGCATAAGGTAATCAGGTCCTCCAGATCCTCTCCCGCAGTCACAATAAGCCTTCTTATGGCAGAATCGGTTACTTCCTCATCCACAAGAGCAATCGGCCTCAGGTGAAGCCTAATGAGCTTTGTGACGTATTCAAGCCTGGTCAAAGGAAGCCTTAAGCGGTGGAATATATCTTCCATCATTCTTGCCCCTGCTTCCTCGTGCCCGTGGAAGGTCCAGCCTAAGCCTTCAACAAACTTTTTCGTCTGCGGCTTGGCTACGTCGTGCATCAAGGCGGCAAAGCGCAGCCACAGGTTGTCTGTCATCTCCGAAATATTATCCACAACAGTGCAGGTATGCAGAAAAACATCCTTGTGGTGATAATCCTTCCTTTGGTCCACTCCTGACAAGTTGGCAATTTCTGGAAATATTATGCGCAAAATCCCCGTGTTTTGAAGAAGCTTTAGGCCGACCGAAGGCTTTGGAGACAAAAGGATCTTTAAGAATTCATCTGTAATCCTCTCCTGCGAGATGATCTGAAGCCTTTCAGCCATTGCACCTGCCGCCTTAAAAACCGTTTCATCCAGCTCAAAATTCAGCTGGGAGGCAAACCTTACGGCTCTCATTATCCTTAAAGGATCATCGCTGAAGGTGACAAACGGGTCCAGAGGGGTTTTAATTATCCTGTTTTCAATGTCTTTCAAGCCGCCGAAGGTATCAATAAGCTCTCCTAAATTCTCCCTGTTCAGTGAAATAACGAGAGTATTAATGGTAAAATCCCTGCGCTTGATGTCATCTTCAAAGGATCCTTCTTCAACAACCGGCTTGCGGCTCATTCTGTTGTAAGACTCCCTGCGGGCTCCCACAAACTCTAGATCCAGGTCGCCGTACCTGAAGTGTGCGGTTCCAAAGTTTTTGTATACTGCTATCTTGCTTACTTTTAACTCCCCGGCAAGAGCCGAAGCGTATTGTGTACCGTTTCCGACAACAAGAAAATCTATTTCAATTCTTTGCCTTTGAAGTATCAGGTCGCGTACATATCCGCCGACTATATAGAGCTGAAAGCCTAAAGCCCCGGCAACTTTTGAAGCTGTTTCAAATAAAGGGTTTTCTGATAAATGAGACTTAAATTCCATAATAAAGGGTCAATCTTAAAAATATAAAGTTAACGAAAAAAAACTTTCATGAACAGCATCAAATTCAAAAATTACTGCCATTTTGCACCTGAAAGTGTCACTTCACCAAAATTAATGAACCAGTTCACTTTTTTCAGCCCGAGTCTTACCGCCTCCTGGTAATCAGCATCCCCTTTATAATTTAAGGCCATAATCAGGAGCTCCCTGGAATCCTGAAATTTCAGATTCTTTAAGGCGTAATCCGAGAGCTTAAAGGCCGCATAGCCGGATTGAAAATCACTTACATTAAGCCTGTTTATCCACTGCTTCATAAATTCAGCATAATTTTCCTTAAGCCTTTCAGATAAATCTGTAAGCACCGGAATGGATGAATAATTTACGGAATCTTTATTCAGCGCTTTTAAGATGACATACTTGTCGAAATCACTTCCTTTTAAGTAGCTTCTGATTAAGGAAGTATCTCTTATCATCTCACGCCTTAGCTGCGACAGATACACATATTCCCTGGATGCCTTTTTGTCTAAAAGCCTCTTATAAATTGAATCGGCTTTAATAAAATTTTCATTTAATGCAAGCAGGTCTGCCGTCATGAGCTCAAGGTTATAATAGTAAGAGGTTTTATTGTACTTTGCCAGATTCTCCTTAAGAACCTCCAGTGCGCGCTGCGGTTTATCGGCCTTTTTGAGGCTCGAAACGTATCCTAAAAGCGACTGATATGATTCAGAATAGTTAAGAAGCTTTTGAAAAAGCACCCCGGCTTCAGTGAACTGTCCCGAATTATAAAGGTCCCATGCGCGGTCAATGTTTTCAGCGAGAAATCTTGCGCAGACTTTCTTGAAGATCGGTTTTCTTCCGAAGTAGTATGCCGCTTCATCAGGACTTCCAATGGGCTTGTAAGAGGAGATAAAACTGTAGTATTCACCAATAAGGCTATTTAACGGCCTGCCATAAACCTGTTGGCAGCCTTCGCCCTTATAAATTTCCTTTATTTTCTCTACGCCGTACCTGTCGATGAGAAACCTGATAAAAGATCCAGAATATATGTATGAAAGAGAGGATAGCTCACCGAAAAAGTTAAATCCCTCAAAAAGCTTTTCTATCGGGGGCCTGAAGTTGTTGTTATATGCCAGGGCGGCCATATAATGAATTGTATGCTCATTATAATCATCTTCAAGGGCTACAGCAAGACCTTCAAGCAAAGACGGGTTAAAGCCGTGAGAGATCTTAAAAGGCGTTACCCCGAACTCTGAAGAGATGCAGTGGACAATTTCATGCTGAAGGGTTGTCTCGTAGTTGCTGTAATTTATATAGAGCTGATAAAGCCACGGTTTGGCTACATCCGCATTGGCAGATCCCATGAGATTTTTTTTCTGCGCTGAATCATAAAACAGAAAAATTGTCACCTTCTGTGAAGGCTTTACCTTAAGTTCATCTGCAATCCGTTCGAAGTAATATTCATTGTGAAGGATAATATTCTTAACGGCGCTCAAATCAATTTTTGAATCATAATATATTTCAAAGTGTTCAGTGCTTACGTGCCCGCCAAGCTCTTTTATGATCCTCGCCTTCGTGGTCGAATATCCAAGGCCGTCCCCGGAATAAATAAAGACGGCTGCTATAAAAAGCATAGCTGCAAAGAATGCCGCTTTATATAAGGGTCTAAGACTCTTATGCCCTATCAGCTTAAAGGCAGCCCAGGCTGAAAGCGAAAAATACAATATATTCAGTATCCTGTAGCTTATAAGCTTAAAATCTATCTTAAGGGCTTCATCGTAAATTGTGCCCGGAAAGTAGCCAATAATCGGGTTATAAAAATAGATCTGGGGATTTATATAAATGTATGCAAGGGGCAGAAAGAGAATTGCCAGGTAAGTCAGAATAAGATTAAGATAACTGAACTTTGATGATATTAAAAAGGAGATTAAGCCCAGGGAGCAACCGACTACGAGGGCCGGCACTGTAAGAACCAGGTAATAGAACACGCCCTGAATTAAAGAGCAGTTTTTTACAAAAAGAGCTGCAATAAGCCCCATTATTAGAGGAAGAATGATTACCGGCAGCATGTTTTCAAAGAGTTCCCTGAAAAATGCAGTGATGGCTTTTTCCGTTCCTCCCTTTTTAAGCTTTGAGATGGTTAGGACTCCGCTTAAAAAAGTAATGAGTATTCCGTTTAATGCGGAATACTCATAACCTAAAATATTCGTCAGCGGAAGATTTAGAAGTACAATATTACTGACTAAAAGCAGTAAAAGTTCAAGAGTCAGTATTTTTTGTTTGAATATGTATTTCATCAATTAAAATTAATATTCTGCTCCGGCAACCCTTTCTATCTGAGCACCCATGGAGATTAGTTTCTCTTCAATTCTCTGATATCCCCTATCCAGGTGATAGATTCTCAGCACTTCAGTTTCACCTTCGGCAGCAAGCCCGGCCAGAACCAAAGAGGCACTGGCCCTCAGGTCTGTGGACATTACTTTTGCGCCATTAAGCTTATGCACTCCTCTAATTACCACGCTGTTTTCCCTGATTTCAATATCTGCACCCAGGCGGTTTAATTCCGGTACGTGCTTGAACCTGTCTACATATATGGAATCTGTAACAGTAGAGACTCCATCGGCTATTGACATTAAAGCTGTCCACTGTGCCTGCATATCTGTAGGAAACCCAGGATAAATTGAAGTTGAAACTTCCACAGGTTTAATGGAATCCAGGTTCGTGGCATCAAGCTTTATGCAGGTTTTATCTACCGTGAGCTTTGCTCCGGTATCTTCCAGTTTAACCAAAACCGAATTCAGGTGAGCCGGGCTGACATTCTGCAGCTCAATATTCCCGCGTGTAAGTGCCCCTGCTATAAGAAGTGTGCCGGCTTCAATTCTGTCTGGTATATTGGTAGTTTCAGCTGCCTTAAGCTCATCAACGCCTTCAATTTCAAGCACCGAGGTATTAATGCCGTTAATTCTGGCGCCCATCTTTACGAGGTATTCTGCCAGCACGGTAATTTCAGGCTCAATTGCGGCATTTGAAATAACTGTGGTTCCTTTGGCCAGGGTTGCTGCCATCATTAAATTTCCCGTAGCACCTACGGAAGAAACGTCAAAAGAGATTCTGGCGCCTTTAAGATTATCGGCTTTGGCAATTATATATCCCCCATCAAGTTCAATGTCGGCGCCCATTTTCTTTAAGCCTTCAAGATGCAGGTTTATAGGTCTGGGCCCCCAGGCGCATCCTCCGGGAAGTGATACCTTGGCATAGCCAAAGCGTGCTAAGAGTGGGCCTAAGACATAAACCGAAGCTCTCATCTTCTTTACATGCTCATAGGGAGCTACCTGGCTTGTAATATTTGACGTATCGAATCTTAAAGTAAAATCCTTAAAGTCTGTCTTAACACCCAGATTATCCAGAAGCTTGATCATCGTATAGACGTCGTTTACTTCAGGGGTATTATATAAAACATTTGCACCAGAATTCAGCAGTGCTGCAGGCATAATTGCCAGAGCTGCATTTTTGGCTCCGCTTACGGTTACTTTTCCTTTTAAGGGTTTTCCGCCGGTAATTACAAATTTATCCAAATTTCATCCTTTAACTTAATAGTATCAAAAAATATTTAAAATTTTACAATTGCTCCATTTACCCCAACAGCGTAGACTTTTTTGCCGGGGGTTAAATTTATTCTGCTCAGTGAAGTAAACACATTCGTCTTAGCCTCTGTCCAGCTGTTTCCGGCATCACTTGTAAGAAGTATTTTGCCCTGGTTACCCACAACAAGACCGATCTTTTCATCAATAAATTCAATGCCGGAAAATCCGGAATTCAGGTCGGATGTAATCTTTCTCCAGTCCAATCCCGAATTGTCTGTCATAAAGACTTCGCCGTTACCGCCGGCAGAAAAACCTGTCCTGCTATTGATAAATTTCACAGACCTCAGATAATTGGAAGTAAAAGAAGGCCTTTTTCCCCAGCTTACGCCCTTATCTGTAGTTCTTAAACATTCCCCGTCCCAGCCCACAATAATACCGGACATGTCATCCGCAAAATCAATATCAAACAACGTATTGCGCGAAGGCACGTCCACCCTCGTCCAGTTTACCCCCTCGTCAGTAGTTCTTAGAACAGTCCCCCGGCTTCCAAGTATAAAGCCTGTTGAACTGCTAATAAATTTTACCCTCAAAAGCACTTCATCGCCCGTCCTTGCACTCACACTCATCCAGCTCTGGCCGTGATCAGTTGATTTAATGAGGCAGCCATTTTCTCCAACGGCAAATCCGGTGCCCGGGATTGTAAAAGTTATATCAAAGAGATTTTTATCTTCCGGGATGGTCAGTTTTTCCCAGCTTTGGCCCGAATTAACCGTCTTTAATACCAGCCCATTATTCCCGCAGCAGTATCCCGTAGAATCATTTAAAAAGAAAACCGAGTTCAGGTTAACTTTTACGCTGCTGTTAAGGACTGTCCACCTGAAATCCTTTAATCTTTCCCCGGTCCAGCCGGGCACAACAACAGGCTTTTCTTTACCTGCAAGTGCCGGAACAAGAGGGTTTTTGCCGCTTTTCCAGAGCTCAAGGACCTGCGTAAAAGAAAAATAAATTAAACTTAAGAAGGAAACTACGATTAAAAATGAATAAAAAATAGCTTTAAACTTGTACCCTTGTGTATTTCTGTGCTTGCTGGGAGGCCCGGAACTTCTATAGTGGGAAATATTCCCTTCCAGCTCTTCCAGTTCAGACAAAAACTCCTGGCATGAAGAATACCTTGCAGAAGGCTTTTTGCTCAGGGCTTTCTTTACGATGCCCTGTATTTTTTCAGGCAGTTCCGGCCTGATTGAAAGCAGGTCGGGCGGATCCTTTTTCAGGTGCCCTTCAGTTATTTCCTGCTCAGTTTCGTAGTTAAAAGGAGGCAGCCCGGTGAGCATTTCAAAAAGAGTAATTCCAATTGAATAAATATCGCTTTCAATTTGGGACTCTTCCCCTCTTATCTGTTCAGGACTCATGTAAAGAAGCGTGCCCACATTTCTTCCGGGGCTGGTAAGGGTTTTATCCAGAATAGATTTCGAAATGCCAAAATCCATTATTTTGGATACGCCGTCGTGATTTATAATTATATTGGAGGGCTTAATATCCCTGTGTACAAACTTTTTTGAATGAGCGTAGGCCGAAGCCTTAAGAACCTGCTTAATAATTGAAATGGCTTCATATACATCCAGCCTTGCCTTGCTTTCGATCAGATGTTCAAGTGTCTCTCCCTCAACATATTCCATAATAATCCCAAGGAGGCCGTCTTCTTCGAGGAAACCGAATACAGGAACAATGTTCTGGTGGGAAAGCTTGGCCTGGTTCTTTGCCTCTTTTTCAAACCTTTCCTTGAATCGGGGATTCTTTACAACATGTGACTTTAAGATCTTGATGGCAACGTACCTGTCCAGCCTGGTGTCATATGCCTTATAGACAATGCCCATACCACCCTGGCCCAGCTCCGAGATAATTTTATAATTATTTATTACTTTGCCGATCATCAGATGAAATTAAATAAATGGATATGAAGTGTATTAAAGTCGAATTTTTTCAGCACAAAGTAAAAATATAATTGTGCAAAAACAACTTCATAAGCTGAATAATAATTAAAATTGCAGGATCATGCTGAGCAGAGGCATTTCAGCCGGATCTCTCCGGCAAACTCTCAATTCCCGGGTTTTCCGCCTTTGGAATGGTCATCTGTATCCTCGTCAAACTCCAGGTGGAACCTGTGCAGAAACCTGTGGAAAACAGGAGCAAAGAAGACGCCGGCAATTACAAGAAAAACAATGCCTGAGAACAAGGCGTATGCCGAAGCAAAGAGTTTCCCGGCCGTTGTATTTATCGGGTTTACAGGCCCCATGCCGCCTAAGATCATGGATGAATTCAGAATTGCATCAATCCAGCCCAGGCCTTCAATATAGTGGTAACCGGCAACTCCGATAAACAGTGAGGCAGCAACGATGCCTGTGGCTGCCCACAGATGGTTCAGTAACCTGATTATGAACTTTGCTCTTGGAAGAAGAGGCTGATGCCGTTTTTCGTACATATAAGGCTTCTCCATTTTTCTAAATAAAAGTCTGTTGTTTACGAAAAATCCACCCCTCCTGTCCGGGTTTTCCTTTCCCACATATAATCCAGTCCATACTTGCCGCTGCCGTAAAGGAAAATAAGTAAGGCAATTACAAAGAGTGTAAGCGGATATTCAAATCCCATGGGAGCAAAAAATCCGTTGGGCAGGTGCACCCTTGCAATTGCAACTGCCATTATTACGGCAATTCCGGCAGATGATATTCTGGTTAACAAGCCAATCAGCACCAGAATGCCAAAAATGAATTCCCCGAAAGCATCCATGTATGCCAGAACATGTGGAATTCCCATAGAAGAAAACATTCCGGTTGTAGCCGCAAGCCCCTTGCCTCCGAACCAGCCGAGGACTTTCTGTGCCCCGTGTGCAAAGAAGACTGCTCCCAGAATTATCCTGAGCAGAAGAATTATTACTGAAGCACTAACCCACGGCCTGAATAACAGTTTCATCTTAAGGCTCCTTTTCATTTGTATCTGACTATAATATGTAAAAATGATTTATAAGTTTCTAAGAAATTCTGCATAAATAATTTGATAAGGACGCAAAAAGGAATATTTTAGTGTAATTGATTTTATAACTGTGTATCTTTATATTTTTGGTGAATCTTTCGAATTAATTGGAGGTAAAATGAAAATAGCAGTCTGCGTAAGTCACGTCCCTGATACTGCTACAAAAATTGTTATCGGTTCTGACGGAAAGACCATTGATCCTAACGGTGTTACCTACATAATCAATCCTTATGACGAATTTGCTGTTGAAGAAGCCCTGAAGACAAAAGAAAAACTGGGCGGCGAGGTGGTTGTCATCAGTTTTGGAAAGGATGCTAATAAAGAGACCCTTAGAAAAGCCCTTGCCATGGGAGCTGATGCAGGAGTACTTCTGAAGGATGAGCTTCAGAGGGATTCTGTTGGAGTAGCCAGGGCTCTGGCAGAGGAAATTAAGGCACAGGGAGCCGAACTCGTATTTTTCGGTAAACAGTCGGTTGATTACGACAATTCAATTACAGGACAGCTTACAGCTGAAATGCTTGGATATAACTGTGTATCGGTAGTTGTTGATCTGAAAATTGACGGAAGTAAAATTGTAGCCGAAAGAGAAATTGAAGGAGGACGCGAAGTAGTTGAAACCAGCCTCCCTGTTGTAATAACGGCCCAGAAAGGACTGAATGAGCCAAGATACGCTTCCCTTAAAGGAATTATGGCGGCCAAGAAAAAAGTGATCGAAGAGAAACCGGCTGCCCAGGCAGAAAAAACCGTTGAAATCTTGAAAATGAAAAAGCCGGCATTAAAGCAGCCGGGCAGAATTATCGGTACTGATAAGACCGCTGTTCCGGAATTAGTCCGTTTACTTAAAGAAGAAGCTAAAGTCATTTAAAAGGGAATTGAATTATGGCAAATAAAATCCTAACATTTTTAGAGCAAAGGAATGGTATCCTTAAAAAGTCTTCTCTGGAGACTGCAAAAGAAGCTGTAACAATAGCAGGACAGCTTAATTATGAAGTTGAAGCCGTTGCAATCGGGCAGAATATTGAAGACCTTGAAAGCGCGGGTAAATACGGTATAGGTAAAGTAACTTTCTTCAAAAGCGATAGTCTTGCAAATTATTCCTCATCTGCATACGCCGATGTAGTTGCAAATTACGCAAAACAAACAGATGCAGACATTGTATTCTTCTCAAATACTGCAATGGGTAAAGATCTTGCACCTCTGGTTTGTGTAAAACTGAACGCCGGGATACTGATGGACTGCATCAGCCTTGAAGCATCCGCAGAAGGTGTAACGGCTACACGACCGGTATATGCAGGTAAGGCTTTGGTTGAGGCAAAGATCACTTCACAGAAGAAAGTTTTTACACTTCGCCCAAACGTATTTAATATTGGAACTTTAAATGAAAATAAGGCCGAAGTAACGATTATAAATGCTGATAACCCGAACCTTGCCTCAAAGGTAGTTGAAGTTAAAAAGTCCGAGGGCAAGCTGGACGTAGCCGAAGCAGATGTAATCGTTTCAGGCGGACGCGGCCTTAAGGCCCCGGAAAATTTCCACCTGGTTGAAGAACTGGCAGAGACTTTAGGCGCAGCCGTAGGAGCTTCTCGTGCAGTTGTTGATGCCGGCTGGAGACCCCACAGCGAGCAGGTAGGACAGACGGGCAAAACCGTTTCGCCTAACCTTTATATTGCCGTCGGCATCTCCGGTGCAATTCAGCACCTGGCCGGAATGTCTTCATCCAAATATATTGTTGCTATAAATAAGGATAAGGATGCTCCTATTTTCGGAATAGCCGATTACGGGATAGCCGGTGACATTTTTGAAGTTCTGCCGGCATTAACCGAAGAGATAAAGAAAATTAAAGGTTGATTGATAGTGAGCCCTCTTTTTCTGAAAATCCCGTTTACGGATTTGTGGAATTAAAAAAAAAGCATATTTTATAATTAGGCTCATTAACCTTAAAAGAGGTAGTAATTGAATAAAGTTCAAGTGGAAATACTTGGTTTATCATCCACTCCTTCAGCGGGCGGTGCATATGCTATTCTTCTTAAGGAAGTCTACGGCGTCAGAAGGCTCCCGATTATTATCGGGGCTTTCGAAGCCCAGGCAATTGCACTTGAAATTGAAGGCATAAAACCCCCACGCCCTCTTACGCATGATCTTCTAAAGAATATCATAGACAACCTGGGCGCGGCGGTTCAGGAGATCCTGATCGATGAATTAAGGGATAATACCTTCTTTGCAAAAATAGTTCTTGAGGTATCATCGCTTACAAACGACGTCGATTCAAGGCCGAGTGATGCGATTGCCCTTGCCGTAAGGACGCAGTCGCCTATTTTTGTTAATGAGGAAGTTATGAAAGCAGCTGCCTTTATTCCATCCGGAGAAGAAGAAACCGCTGAAAACCTGGAAGAAAATCTGCCCGATGAAGAGCCTGCTGAAAAACCTGCCCCTTCTGGATCCAGGGAATCCAAACTGGCTTCGCTTCAGAATCAGCTGCGTGAAGCCCTGGAAAAAGAGGATTATGAAAGGGCGGCCAGAATCAGGGATGAAATTAAAAAGATGACAGATCAGAATTAAATAAAAAAGCCGGTTAATTTTTAACCGGCTTTTTTGTTATTATCCATAGGATGAGCAGCAAATTTATTTTACAGCCTGAAATATCTGCTCTGAAACGATCTTCTCCGTATCAAGCGCTATAACAAGCTCTTCATTTGTAGGTATCTTATAAATATCAACTCTGCTGCCTTTTTCCGAAATAAGCACCTCGCCCTCAGGCCTGCTGTTATTGAGGTTTTCATCCAGCTTCAGGCCGAGATATTCCATGTTTTTGCAGACAGCCTGACGCACCATCTCGGAATTCTCTCCTATTCCGCCCGTAAAAACTAGCGCATCAACACCGCCCATGGCAGCTATATACGATCCGATATATTTCTTAATACGGTATGTGAACAGGTCAAATGCATACTTTGCTTTCTTGTTGCCTTCTTTAACGGCAGTTTCAATTTCTCTCATGTCGCTGCTTTCGCCGCTGATGCCGATGAGACCGCTGTGCTTGTTCAGGAGCGTATTTGCTTCCGAAAGCGAGAGGCCTTCTTTTCCCATTACGTAGAGTATGAGTGAAGGATCCATGTCGCCGCCCCTGGTTCCCATCAAAAGCCCTTCGAGCGGAGTAAAGCCCATGGAGGTATCCACCGATAGTCCTCCGTCTACGGCAGTAATACTGCATCCGTTTCCGAGGTGAGCCGTTATAATTTTCAGCTCTTCAATCGGTTTTCCAATCAGGTCGGCAGCTCTTTTTGAAACGAAAAGGTGTGACGTTCCGTGAAATCCGTAGCGCCTGATCTTGTATTTCTTGTAGAGTTCAAACGGAATTCCGTATAAGTAGGCGTGAGGAGGCATATGGCTGTGGAATGCCGTATCGAAAACACCTACCTGCGGGGTTCCGGGCAGATGCTTTGTAACTGCCTCAATGCCTTTAATGTTAGGCGGATTGTGAAGCGGTGCAAGTTCGATATTATCTTTCAATGCCTGCATAACTTCGTCAGTAATCAAAACTGAACCGGAGAAAGTCTCACCGCCGTGAACAACCCTGTGGCCTACGGCATCAATTTCACTTTTTTCCCTGATCACTCCGTGATTCTTGCTTAACAAAACAGCAATTACATATTCAATTGCAATTGTGTGGTCGAGAATTTCACCTACGATCTTAATTTTTTCTTTCCCTATTGGCGCGTGGGTAAGAATAGCGCTGCTCATGCCAATTCTTTCCACCAGGCCTTTTGCCAGTACTAACTTCTTGTCTGTATCAAAGAACTGGTACTTGATTGAGGAGCTGCCGCTGTTTAATACTAATACTTTCATCTATTTATTTAATCTCCTGTTATTTGCCTTCAGCTGTTATTTGCCGTCAGTGTTATATTTATAAAAACCTTCACCCGTCTTGCGCCCGAGCTTCTTCTCGCGGACCAGTTTGCGCAGTATCGGGCACGCCCTGTAGCGGGGTTCGCCAAGGGTCTTCCACAGTGTCTCCATCCAGGCCAGTACCTCATCAAGACCCATTGCATCTGCCATTTCAAGGGGACCCATCGGGAAATTGTATCCCAGCTTCATGGCAGTATCGATGCCTTCTGCCGTAGCGACACCTTCCATGAGTATGTACATTGCTTCATTAAGAAGCGGAACAATGGCTCTTGTGGTTACAAAGCCGGGATACTCGTAAACTTCAACTGCAGTCTTCCCTATTCTCTTTGCAAATTCCTTTACCCTGTCGAGCGTATGTTCTGAAGTATCAAATGCCTTAATAAGCTCAACTAGCGGCACTTTTGGCACAGGATTAAGGAAATGCATTCCTACAATCCTGTCTGTCCTCTTGGTCACTTCGGCAATTTTAGTCAGACTGAGCGTAGAGGTATTGGAAACCAGGATTGTGCTTGGATGCGCAATCAAGTCGATCTTTCTGAAAATATTTTTCTTCAGTTCCAAGTCCTCATCCACGGCCTCGATTACAAGGTCGCAGTCGGCTATTTCATTTATGTCGACAGTCCACTTAATGCGGCTGAGTATGGATTTCTTTTCGCTTTTAGTCATAGCCCAGCGGCCGATTTCCCTGTCCATTGCCTCAGATAAGTTCTGTTTTGCGCAGCTAAGATGGTCCTCATCCTTTTCCACAATCAGAACATCAACCCCTGAGGATGAAACAGTCTGGGCAATTCCCTGCCCCATGACGCCTGCTCCGATGATAGCTATGTAATCAATTCTTTCTTTTTCTTCCTTCTGCGGAGCTACACCCAGGAGATCTTCTAATTTTAATTTTTCTTCGTCCATAATTGGTTATTACCTATATATATGTTTTTAAACTTTTGCCAGTATTTTTGAGTATGAATCGGGATGCGAGTTACCCGGCAGATGCTTAAAAAGAGCAATTTTTATTCCAGAAAATATGCCTTAAATAAGGTCAAATTCAATATATTTATTTGTCCTTTATTATATATAATAATCTATGGGCGTTGAAATGAGAACAATTTTAGTATCGCGCCCAATAGATTTAACCCATGCCCGGCTCAATAAATTCCAGAAGCGGGGACTTTTTATTTTATTCAGACAATTAATTTTCTTATATATAGAGTTCAAAAAGAGAGCTCTTTTTTCAGTTACAAATAGACCTTTTACAAAATAACCCTTTTGCCGTTCTTTTGCATTAATCAATTAAATAAAATTCAATATATAATGACCCCTGAAGACATTCTTCTGCAATACTTTGGCCACAGCAGCTTCCGCCCCGGACAGATGGAGATAATCAGCTCCATACTGAAAGGAGAAAACGTGCTTGCCGTTCTGCCAACGGGAGGCGGAAAGTCGGCCTGTTTTCAGATTCCTGCTCTCATGGGCAACAGTGTCTCAATCATTATATCCCCTCTTATTGCTTTAATGAAAGATCAGGTTGATGCACTGAACATTTCCGGCACAAGGGCTGCGTTTATCAACAGCACGGTAGGATACCTTGAAACAGAAGAAATATTCCGCAGCATCGCCCAAGGGAAGATAAAGCTCCTTTATCTGGCTCCTGAAAAGCTGGAAGCAAGCCAGTTTGCAGATAAAATCAAAACTCTCAGGCCTGAGTACCTTTTTGTAGATGAAGCCCACTGCATAAGCGAATGGGGCCACAACTTCCGCCCCAGTTTCAGGAAAATTAAAGGCTTTGCCGAATATACCGGCATAAAGAAAATTTCGGCTTTCACGGCTACTGCTACGCCTGAAGTGGTTCAGGATATTGTGGCCCAGCTGGGAATGGCTGAGCCAAAAGTTTTTATTAAGGGGTTTGAGCGCGAAAACCTGTCGCTAAACGTTATTAAAACGACAAAGAAAAAAATTGAATGCTTTAATTTAATAAGCGGCTATGGCACTCCGGCAATAATATATGCCGCTTCAAGAAAAAAATGCGAACAGATTTCGGATTTCCTTAACCTCCATAACCTCAATGCGGCTTATTACCACGCGGGGCTTGCACCCGAAAAAAGAAAGCATATCCAGGAGGAATTCCTTTCGGATAAAATAAATATTATTGTAGCCACCAATGCTTTCGGGATGGGAATTGATAAAAAGGATATCCGCCTTGTTATCCATTATAATATGCCCGGCACAATTGAAAACTACTACCAGGAGGTCGGACGCGCAGGACGTGACGGTAAAGAATCAAACGCCGTTATGCTCTTCGATGAAAACGACAGGCGCATACACGAATATTTCATACAGAACTCGTACCCCGATAAGGATCTCATTAAAGGGGTCTATAATGCAATATGCGACTTCGGGAAAATTGCCCTTGGCAGTAAATCCGATAAACCCGTTGCAATAAATGAAACTTATATTGCAAACTATATAAAAAAGGGCATTTCAAAAACTCTTCTCAGTTCAGTATTAAATTCACTTGAGGAAGCGGGCTACATAAAGACTTTGTCCTCTTTCGGTAATAAGTACCTTGCGCAGTTCAACCTCGATGTTGAAATGCTGAAAGAGTATACCAAGTCGGTCTCAAACAATACACTGCGCGACATTATAGTCATACTGCTTAAGAAATATGGAAACACCATAATTAACAGCATGACTCCGATATCACCAGAGGAGATGGCGGCAAATTACGGCATTTCGCCGGAATACGTATACCAAACGCTTGAGCTCTTAAACAGTATCGGGATACTCGATCTTGTAAAACCCTCGGCTGATAACAAGGTAATGCTTCTAAAGACCAGGGTCCGGGAAGAATACCTGTTCCTTGAGTACGACAAAATAATGCGCAGCTTCCAGGGCGCCGCAAAAAAACTGGAAGAGATGGTAAGCTATTCTTACACAGAAGACTGCCGGATGAGATTTATAATGAACTATTTCGGCCAAATTGACGGAAGCTTCAAATGCGGCAGGTGCGATAACTGCACCGAAAAGCCTGAAGCATCATCTTCCATCTCTGATTACCTGTCGGAACTGATTTTGCGCTCAGTGGCGGAAAACCAAGGCGGCATATCGGAGGCTAAACTTATTTCGCTTCTTCAGGGCAGGACTTCTGCAGCCCAAATGGGAACATCTGCCACATTCGGCAGCTGTTCCGCATATTCATCCGGGGAGCTTAGATCGGTAATCGAGGCGCTTTACGCAAAGTGCCTGCTTGAAAAGGAAGGCTCTTACAGAAAGAAAGTGCTTATCTCTAAAAAGGGACAGGAATTCCTCGATCAGAGTGACTTCTCCCCTATTCTTGCAAAAGAAGCTGAAGATATTCCGGCAGAAGCCGTGGAAAGCCTGGAGCTTTTTAACAAGCTTCGCGAGGTAAGAAGCCGCGCGGCACGCAAGTTTCAGCAGACGCAGGAGTTAATCTGCCCCGACGCTGTCTTAAGGGAAATTGCCGGCTCCCGGCCTTCAACATTCAGCGCCATGCTTGGAATCAAAGGGTTTAATCAGCGCATGTTTAACAAAGTGGGCTCTGACTTTCTTGAGATCATAAAGGAATTTTTAAGCAGTAAGCCTGAAGGCAAAAAAGAGGACAAGGAAAGACAGGTGCCTCAGGTTTTGAGAGAAACATACAGCCTTCTTAAAGAGCGCTACCCTCTTTCAGACATAGCTTCACTGAGGAAGCTTAATGAAACAGTCGTTTCGATGCAGATAGAAACCATTCTTGAGATGTTTCCCGAGACCAACGTTTCTTACCTTTTTCAGCAGGATGATTACCAGCTTATCTCAGTGGAAATAAATAAAGGATTCACGGATCTAAAGGAGCTAAAAAGCAGGCTTCCTGAAAGGATAGGCTTTCCCCTTTTAAGAATTGCCGCGGCAAAAATGAAGATAAATTAAGAAGCAGGCGCTTTGAACCCCATTTCTCTGAATGCTTAAACCTTATTATTCTTCCTTATTACAGCAAGCCTGGCATTTACTTTGTCGAAGAATTCCTTCCATCTGTCTGGTTTTTCAGAGTAGTAGTTGAGCGTGGCTTTAAACTCTTCTAAAGTGATGTCGTATTTGGAAAATATTTTTTGTCTTTCCGCCTTCACCTGGTTAATGTCGCCGCTGTTTTTTTCAGACGAAATCAAAAGGTCCACATAGAATGCTGCAAACCTTTCGTCATCTTTAATTACCTTCCTGTCAGAGCAGGAACTAAGTGCGAAGACAAAGAGAATAATTCCCAGGTATTTTATAAATCTCAATTTAACTTCTCTTGCTGGCTTCAAATAAGATCTTTTTTTCGCGTTCTGAAAGGTTCTGATATCCGCTCTGGCTTATTTTGTCGAGTATGCGGTCAATCTCCTCCTGAGTAATTGGATTTTCTTCTTTCTTTTTCATTTCATAATAATCTGCATCAACAACTTTATCATCATTTATGAAAGGCTTTCTCCGGAACTGGTTCTGCCTGGAAGAATTCGGTTTCTTAAAGGACGAAAATACATTCCCCAGGCTGAAGCCGCTCCTCGAATCTAGCAATATGAAAGCAAAGCCTGTAACAGCGCCTCCAATATGAGCCAGGTGAGCTACCAGAGACATATCTCCGGCAGATAGGAATTCAAGCACGACAAGAAAAGCTATCAGATATTTAGCTTTTACAGGTATCAGGAAATAAATAAATATATACCTGTCGGGGAACATCATTGCAAATGCGATCATGACGCCGTAAATTGCGCCTGAAGCGCCAATGGTAGGGGCCATCATTTCTGCAATTATTGGAGAGAGCAGCAGATGTGCAAGTCCTCCGCCTACTCCGCATGCAAGATAAAACGTCAGGAATTTTTTGGAGCCCCAGAGGTTTTCGATTTCCATTCCAAACATCCAGAGTGCAAACATATTAAAGAAGATATGCGAGAAACTGCCGTGAAGGAACTGGTATGTTACAAGCTGCCAGATATAAAACCCGTGGCCAAGGGGCATAAGGGCAAAATACTGGTTTATCTTGTCACTGGCAATAACCCCGCCGACGCTGATGCTGGAGAGTATTAAATTATTAACCAGAAATACCACTATGTTTATGATCAGCAGATTTTTGATCACCGGTGGAAAAAAACTAAAACCGCCAAATCCGGTCGGTCTGTAATAATCGCGCTCGGAATACATTAAACTTCCTTCTTCTTTTATCTTCTTTAATTTAACATATATTAAAGAAAAAAATAATTCATTTCAAATTCTAATACAATCAGATACCACAAAGGGTTTCAGGAAATATCCAAAAAAATAATGAGACACGCAAAAAGCGTGTCTCCTTTTAAAATTATTTACAAGGCCGTGAAAAGTTATTTTGCCTCGTTTAATGCTGCTACGCCCGGAAGCGTCTTTCCCTCCAGGAATTCCAGCGAAGCTCCGCCTCCTGTGGAAACGTGGGATACTTTATCCTCAAGGCCTGCCTTTTTAATTGCAGCTGCCGAGTCCCCGCCGCCAATAATAGTTGTTGCACCCTTTTCAGTAGCTTCAACCAGAGCCTGTGCTACGGCGTTGGTGCCGGTTGCAAAATTATCAAATTCAAAAACGCCCATCGGACCGTTCCAGATGACTGTTCTGCTCTTTAAGATCTCTTTCTTAAAAAGCTCAATTGTTTTTGGTCCTATATCCATTCCCATCCTGTCGGCGGGAATATTCTTAATATCCACTACTTCCGAAGGTGAGTCGTTGCTGAAATCTGAAGTTACAACCACATCAACCGGAAGCATGAAGTTCACTTTTGCATTCTTTGCCTTTTCCAGAATTTCCTTAGCAAGACCGATCTTCTCTTCTTCAAGGAGCGACTTGCCGATTTCGTAGCCCATAGCCTTATAGAACGTATAAGCCATGCCGCCGCCGATGATCAGTGTATCGACCTTCGGGAAGAGGTTCTGTATAACGTCGATTTTGCCTGAAATCTTTGCCCCGCCGAGAATTGCGCAGTATGGTCTTTCAGGTTCTGTAATAGCCTTGCCCAGGTAATCCAGCTCTTTCTGCATGAGGTACCCGGCGGCATTGACCGGAATATATTTAGTAACACCTTCGGTTGAAGCATGTGCACGGTGAGCGCTTCCAAAGGCGTCGTTAATATACACGTCGCCAAGTTCAGCAAGCTGTTTTGCAAATTCGGGATTATTTTTCTCCTCTTCAGCATGAAATCTTAAATTCTCAAGCAGTACAACTTCCCCGTCTTTCATAGAACCAACCAGATTCTTCACTTCCTCGCCGACGCAGTCAATAGCCATTTTGACTTCTTTACCGAGTAATTCAGAAAGTCTTTTTGCAGCCGGCTTAAGGCTGTATTTCGGGTTAGGCTGCCCCTTAGGCCTGCCCAGGTGGCTCATAAGGATAACCTTTCCACCTTCACTGATGATCTTTTTAATAGTCGGTAGAGATGAGGTTATTCTGATATCATCTGTTATATTCAGGTTTTCATCCAGCGGCACGTTGAAATCCACTCTAACGAGGACTCTTTTGCCCTTCAGGTCCACCTGGTCAATTGACAATTTATTCATTTTTCCTCCGCATAAAATAATTTATGAAAAAATAAGTAAAAGAGCTACATTTATAAGCATTCCCCTGCAGCCGTTATTTTACTTTACAGTCTCGTGTATTTAAAAATAAAAAAAAAGACGCAGCCCATAATAATAGGGAAACTGCGCCTTAAGAAACGGTAGTCTCTTGCCTTTTTAAGATTACTTGCTAATCCTGAAAAGAAGATCTACTACTCTGCAGGAATATCCCCATTCGTTATCGTACCAGCCAACAACCTTTATCATTTTCCCCATAACCATTGTTGATAAGGCATCGAATATGCATGAATGAGAATTGTGAATAATGTCTGCCGAAACGATCGGATCTTCTGTATATTCAAGAATACCCTTCATTGGGCCCTCGGCAGCTTTTTTCATTGCTGCGTTGATTTCCTCAACTGTGGCTTCTTTCTTTAATTCCGCCACGAAATCTGTTATTGATCCGTCAGGAGTAGGAACTCTGAGTGAAAATCCGTCGAGTTTGCCCTTTAATTCAGGGATAACTTTTCCAACTGTCTTTGCTGCTCCTGTAGTAGTGGGAATAATTGAAACAGCTGCAGATCTAGCCCTTCTTAAATCCTTGTGGGGCAGATCCAGAACTCTCTGATCGTTTGTGTAAGAGTGAACTGTAGTCATGAAACCCTGTTCAACACCGAATGTATCGTTAAGAACCTTAACCATAGGTGCCAGACAGTTTGTTGTGCAGGAAGCATTTGAAACAACCTGTTCATTGCCTTTGAGAACGTTGTCGTTAACGCCAAGAACAACCGTTGCATCAATTTCACCTTTGGAAGGAACCGTTAAAATTACCTTCTTTGCTCCGGCCTTAATGTGTGCCATGCACTGGTCTTTTGTTGCAAAAACACCGGTAGATTCTATTACAACGTCTACGCCGGTCCAGTTCAGCTTTGCAGGATCCTTCTCGGCTGTAATTTTAATTTTATCTCCATTCACAATCAGGTCGTTGCCGTCAACTTCAACGGTACCGTTAAATTTGCCGTGAACTGAATCATACTTCAGCAGGTGGGCTAAAGTCTTTGCATCAGTCAGATCATTGATACCAACAAAATCAACGTTGCCTAATTCCAAACATCTTCTGAATACAAGTCTGCCGATACGGCCAAAACCATTAATACCAACCTTTACTGCCATTTTATTTCCTCCATTTCAGTTTTTTTTAGTGTGGTAATAATATACTTATTTATCTTTTTATTTTCAATTTTAAGTTATTAATTTCATCAGTTTATTGCACTTTTTCTCGGCCTTAAAAGCAAAGTCTGTCACAATAACATGCCTGAGAAGAGGTAAAAGGAATAACTCTTCAAGAAATTAAACAGGATAATATAAGTAATAAGTAATTAAAAATAATTACAAAATAATAGAATTTTATGTAAAAAGTGTTATATTAGCATAAAATGAGTTCCAAAAAATATTGCCGGCCTTAGGCTGGGATAGTAAGAATCAGCATAATTTAAAAGAGGGGTTAATTATGTCTTCTTTATCGGAATTTCTGTTAAACGTTCCTATTTTTACTGACCTGGAGCACGAAGCTCTGGAGATGATTGCCAATGTTGGCAAGTGCAAGTTCTATGAAAAAGAAAGTATTATTCTGCTGGAAGAGGATGCAGGCACTGCTCTCTTTGTCATTACCAGCGGAAAGGTAAAGGTTTCCAGAACAAGCAACGACGGGCGCGAAGTAATCCTTACCATACTGGGTGAAAGCGACTTCTTCGGAGAAATGGCGATCTTAGACGGCCTGAAACGTTCAGCAACTGTTATTGCAATTGAGGATTCGGAGCTGTTTATCATCCAGAGAAATGACTTTATTAATCTATTAAGGGTGCATCCCGAGGTCTCAATTTCACTTTTGCAGGAACTGACCTCAAGGCTCAGAAGTGCCGATATGAAGATCAAGTCGCTCTCTTTAAAGGATGCCGAAGGCAAGGTTGCCTCAGTAATTCTTCAGATAGCAGATGAGATCGGGAAAATCCGACAGGGCATCGTGGAAATAGAAAGGCTCCCCTTGCAGCAGGATCTTGCTAATATGGCCGGAACATCAAGAGAAACAATTTCAAGAACCATTCATTCCTTCGCAAAGAAAGGCCTTGTGGAACTGGATGGCTCACGGCTTAGAATATTAAATTATGAGAAATTTAAGGAGAATTTCGGCTGATGATTTTCAGCCAGAAACTGGTACTATAGATGAGCGCTAAAATAGATTTACATTTACATACCACATGTTCGGATGGTGTCTGTTCCCCGTTGGAGATAGTTTTTAAGGCAAAAAAAGCAGGTCTCGATGTAATAAGCATAACAGATCATGATAATCTGGCCGGGATAGAAGCCGCCACGGAATTCGGAAGGCAGATGGGCGTCGAAGTTATTCCCGGAGTGGAAATCAGCACTGATATAGAAGATAAGGAAGTTCACCTTTTGGGCTACTTTATCGATATCTATAACGATGAATTCCAGAAGTATCTGAGCTTCTTCCGCCAGGAACGCTATAACCGCGCCCTTAGAATTGTAAAGAAGCTCAATAACCTAGGCGTTTTTATTACAATTGAAAGCGTGCTCCAGAAAGCAAAAAGCGGAGCCGTTGGAAGGCCGCATATTGCCCAGGCCTTAATTGAAGGTGGATATGTCAGCAATTTCTATGAGGCTTTCGACAAGTTTATAGGCAACCAGAGCCCTGCCTTCGAAAGGAAGATACACCTATCCCCTCAAAGCGCTCTGAAACTCATAGGCGATGCGGGCGGCCTGTCTTTTGTTGCTCATCCGGGCTACATCAGTGAAAAGATTCTCTTAAGCCTCATAAATGCGGGAATTGACGGAATTGAGGTTATTCACCCCTCGCACAACCAGAACCAGGTGAAATACTACAGGGGCATAGTCAATGAATACTGCCTTCTGGCCTCGGGTGGCTCAGACTATCACGGGGGCAAAAGAGAGGATGAGCAGAACCTTGGAAAATTTTACATTTCACGAAGTAATCTCGATGCAATGCGCAAGATGCTAGTTAAAAACAGCGCATAAGGCTTTCAGAAAAGCAATTTTAAGTTTATATTTCAACCATTATTTGAATTAATTCAGGAATACCCAAAAATGTCCAGAGTAATCGAAGGAAAACTTTCAGCAAAGGATTACAAATTTGCAATAGTCGTTAGCAGGTTTAACGATTTTATCAGCCAGAAACTGCTTGAAGGCGCACTGGATTGCCTCAAAAGGCATCACGCAGAGGATGAGAATATTGATATCGTCAGGGTACCGGGGTCATTTGAAATTCCGCTGGCCGCATCCAAACTGGCGGATTCACAAAGCTATAACGCCATAATCTGCCTTGGCGCCGTTATAAGAGGCGCAACACCGCATTTTGATTACGTTGCGGCCGAGGTTACAAAAGGCATTGCCCAGACTTCCCTGAAATCAGGCATTCCGGTTTCTTTCGGCGTTTTAACAACCGATACAATTGAACAGGCAATCGAACGCGCGGGAACAAAATCGGGGAACAAAGGCTGGGATGCAGCTCTTACTGCAATTGAAATGGCCGACCTGTTAAATAACCTCAAGGCTTAAAAGCAAAAATTTCTTTGAAAGGGGATATTCCTGAAAAGGTCTCTCCCCTTTTTTTTGCTTACTCTGTCTTCCGGAATTCTTTTCCGTCAAAATACAGCTGAGGCTTTGCCAAGGGCTTCCTGAAATAAACTCCTGCAATCGACTGGGGAACATTGTTCTCATTCAGAAAAGTCTTTATCTTTAAGCGCACTGTCCCGTCTGAAGTTTCTGTTGATTCATTTTTAACTACTGCCCTCGATTCACCGCCGTAAGGCAGGAAGCGCCCGCCCGCAATGTGGAAAACCAGCGACGTGTCAGTTTTTTCAACCAGTTCAATTCTGCTTTCGCAAGAACTCATTTCACTTCTTAGAGGAGTAAGGACCGAGATATTTTTATTCTTAAGAGCCCACTGTACGGACTCCTGCACTCCAAGCTTCATCATCGGAATACGGGTCAGTTTATCGGGTGTAGCCCAAACGTATACCGAATCAGCTTTTAACTCACCGCTGAAATTATTCAGGCTTTTGAGCGCCAAATCAACTCTTTTTCCAACGCTTCCCCACCGAAGCATAAGGCTGAAGTCGTAGACTGCGGCCGCAGGAATCAATATCATGAATATTACCATCAGAGCTTTCCTGGCAAAGCTATTTTTTTCAACCATTTCCGCCGCGGCCGCAACTACCCAGATAAGCCCGACTGAGGCCGTAAATACGTACCACCGCATAAGATTCGGAAGGCCGGGAAGTATAAATACTATAAACCACAGCAATGCGGCCGCAAGCCTCCTGACTGCAGGCTGATCAAACTTTACATGCTTTCTTAATATGAATATGGCAAAGACAATTATTATTAAAGCTATGGCCAATACTGCACGCAGAATACCCGGAGTTCCTGCCGCAATTTCCAGCGACTCGGGAGATAAAAAGCTTAATGGAATATATATAAAGAAATTCAGTATCCACCTGAAAATTCCTGAATGCCCAAAATGGTTTGAGCTGAACGGGGTGCCTCCGATAAAGTACCACCTAAATAAAAGAATGCCCACTATAACTGCTACACCTGCAGCGGAATCCCTTAAGGCTATAAGGACTTTTCTTTTTCCTGAATTACTTTCACCAGTAAGTGCAATTACGGGAATCAGAACACCTGCAAAAGCCGACTCCTTGATCAGAGCCGCAAGCAGGAGCAGAAAGTAAAAGGGAGCCATACTTTTTACTTTTAAGTTATCTTTCTTAAAGGCGTTCAGGTAGCTAAAAAAAGCCGTAAGTAGCACAATTGTTACCAGCGACTCGCCGTGATCTGCAATCCATGCTGCCTGATACTCATGCGAAGGAAGTACGGCAAACAATATTGCGCCTGATACGGCAAAAGTTCTGGATATACCTAACTTCTCCCCCGCCTTTGCAGCCAAAATGCAGCATACTGCGTATAGTATGAGGCTTGCTATTCTGAATGCAAAGGGATGAAAGCCCGCTGTAAGAAGTATTAAAGGATGCAGGACGTTTCCAAGCGGCCGCCAGTAAAAGTTTGAAACGTCAGGGGAGTAAAAGGGCCTGAGGAGCGATATCCACCCTTTCCCCGTGTGGTAGCCAAGTATCTGGAAGTCGTCATTTATGAACGGCACTAACACCACAGGCAGCCACGCAATTACCGCAATAAGAAAGACCGCACCATAAGGGTATTTTCTTATAAGTTTTTTTATCAGTTCGGGCATTTAATGTTAAGCACGGGAAATTTCTAAAAAATTATTTATAATGCCGGTTCCAGGCACCCTGAAGAAAAATCAGGAAGTAATCTAAAGAAAGAAAAATCTTTATTCAAATATGTTTTGTCTCTAAAAGACAGGATTTCTGCCTTGCAGCAGTTTTTTATTTAATTGACGGCTATCAATATACCGCAATTTGTACTTCATGATTTTGTTAAAAGTATTATATTTGTATTTTAATTTAGCATATATTGACAGATAGAACTGAATATATCATCTTTTCTTGAAATATACAGGAAAATTACATGAAGTCCGGAAAAATCCTCGCAGTCTTTACAGTACTGCTAATATCCTGGTCTATTTACCCGCAGCAGATTGGAACATGGAGAAGCTATTCCAATATGCAGAACGTAAGAAGCGCTCAGGCCGCCGGTAGCGGCATGTGGACTGCTACTTCAGGAGGTGCATTCTTCTTTAATTTCAACGACAGCTCCTACCTGAAACTCAGGAAAGCAGAAGGCCTCAGCAGCAACTCGCTTACCGCTCTTGCAATAGACAAAAACGGCAAGATCTGGCTTGGCGGCGAAGACGGCAGCATAGATATTTATAATGCTGCTGACAGAACCTTTGAAAAGAAGATACTCGATATCTCTTCACTCGATAAAGGACAGAAGAAAATCAACTTCCTAAGCGTAACAGGCGACTCTGTTTACGTGGCAACGGATTTTGGCATATCACTAATGAGGGCCGGCAATTTTACATTTCAGGATACATACCTTAAGCTGGGAAGCTTTCCTTCAGATACAAAAGTCAACTCCGTTTTCTTTAAGGGTTTACTTTACGCCGCCACTGAAAACGGCATAGCAATGCAGAAGCCCGGCACAAACAACCTTTCGGCTCCGGAATCCTGGATCAACTTTACAACCTCACAGGGACTTCCGGCCAATTCAGTTGCAAGAATTGTAAGCTTCAGGGATACAATCATTGCTGCTACAAGCATGGGCATGAGTTACCTGGATGGAGGATTCTGGAAATACTACCTGCCCAGCTTCGGTGCTTCGCCCATAGTTGACCTTCTGATAAAAGGCGATTCTCTTCTTATAGCCACACAGAATGGAATCAGCCTTTATTATAATGGAAAAGTTTCACAGGTTTTACAGGCCCCGTCAAATGCTCAGTTTACAGGCATCAGTTCGGGCGGCGGTTCACACGGGCTTTTCGCCTCAACTACACAGGGGCTTCTTAGTCTTTCGTCGGGCGCTATATATTTTCCCGAGGGCCCATCCTCAAACCTCTTTAACGGGTTAACTGTTGACAAGGACGGAAACCTCTGGGCCGGCAGCGGTTCTGGTGACAACGCCACGGGATTTTATATCTACAACGGACAGAAGTGGACCAATTATACGGTTAACGATGTCCCGAGTCCGAATAAAAATCCAACATTTTATAAGACTTATATTGCACCGGATAATACGCCTTACGTTATGAACTGGGGCGAAGGGTTCCTCAGGTACAAAGACGGGCACTTTCAGCTCTTCAACAGCTCCAATACCCCGCTTGGAGGAATTCCGAACGGACCAAACTTTGTTGTCGTTCACGGCCTTTCCACCGATTCCAAAGGCAATCTCTGGGTTCTTACATACAGGTCGGCTAATAAAATGCCTTTATATGTTCTGAAAACCGACAGCACCTGGACCGGCTTTACTTCGACAAAATTCTTCAGCAGAGTAATGCTGGGCTTCGATCTTATTGTTGACCAGTACGATACCAAGTTTATGCTCCTTAATGTGGAAGAAACCTCCACCGGCAGCGCAGTATATTTTTACAACGGAGAAAATCCTCTTTATCCCGACGGTGCTAATGATGAAAACGGCTTTGGAATCATATCTTCCGGACTTAGTTCATCAAGCGTCAACTCGATTGTATTGGACCGCAGAGGTGAGCTCTGGGTGGGTACAAGCGCAGGAATTAACGTAATACCCGATACACGCGACCCAAGGGCCCATATCACCACTGTGGAACCGCTGCGTGCACGCGTGGTGAATTGTATTGCAGTTGACGCCCTGAATCAGAAATGGGTTGGTACGCAGCAGGGTGTTTTTGTTGTTTCTTCAGACGGCACAAAACTCATTAACAATTACACGGCGGCAAACAGCCCCCTTCCAAACGACGTTGTAAACAGTATTGCAGTAGACAACAATACAGGCACGGTCTATATGGGAACCGACTACGGCCTGGCATCCGTTATTACAACGGCGGTTAAACCGCAGGAAAGTTTCACCGGAATGTTTGTTTATCCTAATCCCGTGGTTCTGCAGGACGGCTCCCCCGCTAGGATAACTATTGAAGGCCTGGTGAGGGATTCGGACATTAAAATTCTTTCTATTTCGGGAAAGGTATTAAACTCTTTCTCCTCGCCCGGAGCCGGTGTGGCGGTTTGGGATGGTAAAGACCTGGAAGGCAACTTCGTTCCAAGCGGCATTTATATCATTGTTGCATACGATAAAGACGGAACAAATATTTCTTCGGCCAAGGTGGCTATCTTAAGAAAATAAGAGGGATTTATCCAACACCCTCATGAAATTTTAATTCAGATGTATTAATTTTAGAAAAGTTTAAATGATCGATTTATTAAATTTATCTGTCCAGTTCTCAGGCGAATATCTTTTCAGGGATGTAAATCTAAAAATAAATTCTTCAGACAAAGTTGCTCTTGTGGGTGCAAACGGCGCCGGAAAGACTACTCTGTTCAGAATAATCTCAGGCATACAGCAGCCCGAATCGGGAAAGGTCCTGATGCAGAAAGGAATCAGCATCGGTTACCTTCCGCAGGAAATAGTTGTCCACTCCGGCAAACCTCTTTTTCAGGAGGTTAAAACTTCCCTCAGGCAGATTAATACTCTGGGCGTTGAAGAGCACGAGATTACGCTTCAGCTGGAGGATACCTCAATGGCCGAGGCCGCAAGGGATCAGCTTATCCATAAACTGGGTGAAATCCACCACAGGATGGAGGAGGTTGGTTATTACGGCATTAATTCGGAAATTGAAAAGGTTTTAATTGGCCTGGGCTTTGAGGAAAAAGACTTTACAAAGCTTACAAACGCCTTCTCGGGCGGCTGGCAGATGCGTATTGCACTGGCAAAACTCCTACTCTCAGATCATCAGATACTACTGCTTGATGAACCTACAAACCATCTGGACCTGGATTCGCTTGAGTGGCTTATAAGCTTTCTTAAAGGCTACAAAGGCGCCTTACTGATCATTTCACACGATAAGCACTTTGTAAATGAGGTTACCTCGAAAACCCTCGAGATATTCCTCAATAAGGTATCTTTCTTTAACGGCAACTTTGATGCTTACCTGAAATTTAAGGAGGAAAGGGATTCGCAGCTGGAAGCCCATTACATACTCCAGCAGAAAAAAATCAGGGAAACTGAAAAGTTCATTGAGCGTTTCAGGTACAAAGCCACAAAAGCCAAACAGGTACAAAGCAGAATTAAACAGCTTGAAAAAGTGGAGCAGATAGATCTCCCGGAATTTGAAGAAGAAATTAATATCCGCTTCCCCGATCCTCCGCAGAGCGGAGTAGTCCCTATGGAGCTTATTAATATTAATAAGTCATTCGAAGATAACCACGTGCTTAATGATATCAGCTTCAGGCTCGACCGCGGCGATAAGATTGCATTTGTGGGTCCGAACGGCGCGGGTAAAACAACACTT
Source organism: Syntrophomonadaceae bacterium (assembly GCA_050259615.1). Classification (GTDB taxonomy): domain Bacteria; phylum Bacteroidota; class Ignavibacteria; order Ignavibacteriales; family SURF-24; genus JAAXKN01. The sequence goes on from JBLNAZ010000199.1 coordinate 37,379, forward strand.
TCCAAAATTATCTCGGGCAGAATAAATTTCGACAGCGGCGAAAGGATAATCGGGCATAATACCATTATCTCCTATTACGCGCAGGACGTTGCAGACAGCATGGAGCCGTCATTTGATATACTCCAGACCGTGGAAGGAATTGGGGAAAATAAAACCATTGGACAGCTGCGTTCCATTCTGGGATCTTTTCTTTTCACCGGCGACGACGTATTCAAGAAGGTGCAGGTTTTATCGGGAGGAGAAAAAAGCCGCGTGGCGCTGGCAAGAATACTCTTAACCAAGGCCAACCTCATTGTACTCGATGAGCCTACAAACCACCTGGATATTTCATCCAAGCAGGTGCTTCAGAAGGCCTTGATGGATTTTAAGGGTACTCTTATTCTTGTTTCGCACGATGTGGATTTCCTGAGGCCGGTTGTAAACAAGGTGTGCGAAATCCGCAACCATTCCTTAAAAGTTTATTCTGGCGGAATAGACTACTACCTGGAAAAGAAAAGTGAAGCCACGGCGGCTGAAAAGACGGTTTCAAAACAGGGCGACCAGAATAACAGCGCTCTGAATAACACCAGAAAAGACCAGAAGAGACTGGAAGCCGAATTAAGGCAGAAGAAGTATGCTGCAACAAAGGACATAATAAAAGAAATTGCGGCGCTGGAAGTTAAAATTGAATCTCTGGAGGAAAAGAAAAAGCAGCTGGAAAGTGATCTTGCAGATCCGGCAGTTTATTCCAATTCCCTTCTTGCAAAAGAAAAGACCTCGGATTACAACAGGGCCAAAGAGGATCTTGAGGCATGTTTTGAAAAATGGACCGGTCTTACAGAGACCCTGGAGAAGATAGAAAATTCTTTCTCCTGAAATTAATCACAACTGCGCAGAGGCACCGGCGGGAATTTGAGAAACCCGGAATCAGTTTGGGACTGAAGCCGGGTTATTGAAAATTATTTATCCGGTTTATACTTTTGCCGCTTCCTTCAGTTCGCCGCCCATTTCTCTGACGAGGGCTATACCGCCGTAGAGCGCAGCATCATCCCCAAGCTTTGTAGCTACAATCTTTACTCCCCGTCCTGCGTCTGTCAGCACTGTTTTATTAAATGAATCTTTTATCTTCGGAACCATAAATTTGGCAAGGGATTCGATTACGCCTCCGCCTAAAACTATCATATCAAGGTTCAGAAGATTTGTAACGTTGGCAAGAGCTGTTCCAAGCACGGTTGAAGCCTTCGTTAATTCCCTAATTACAATCGGATCATTTTTCTTAACTGCAAGGGCTAAACCCTTACTTTTAATCGGTTTACTTTTAGGCAGTATCTGAAGAAGCTTGCTGCTCTTTTTATTCTTAAGTTCTTTTTTAATATCCCTTACAATTGCCGTTCTGCTTGCAATTGCCTCCAGGCACCCCTTATTGCCGCATCCGCATTTAGGCCCGTTTTTCTCAACCACCATATGCCCAATTTCCCCGGCAAAGAAATCGCTTCCGCGGTAGAGCTTGTCGTCGAATATCAGAGCGCCGCCCACCCCGGTGCCTACAAAAACCACCAGAACATTGCGCCCCTTGCCCTTGAGCTCAAAATTCTTAATGCCCAGGGCTGCAAGATTCACGTCATTTTCAATCAGTATCGGAATATCAATAAGCTTTGCCAGTTCCTGCTTCATGTTGTAATTACTGATGTTAAGGTTTGGAGCTGCTCCGATTTTCCCCGTAAAAGGATTTACAGACCCCGGAACCCCAAGGCTTACGGCTTTAATATCACCGGGCTTCATGCCGCCCTGTTCAATGACATTCCTGATTGCCTCAGCCAGCCCATCTAAAAGTCCGCGCTTTCCATCTCCCAGATGTGTGGCCACTTTAGCCTTTGCAAGAATTTCTCCTTCCATGCTCATTAAAGCAGCAAGGATTTTTGTGCCTCCGAAATCAACGCTTACGATAAATTCTTTTTTCAAGTGGTGCCTCTTTAAAAAATTGCCGGGTGGAGGAAAATCCTTTTATTCTGCATCTCCAAAAACCCGGCTAAATTCAAATCAAATAAACAGTTAAATTATTTCAAGCAAAGCACTGGTTATAGTGTTTTTATCGGGATCCAGCAAAAACACCCTGTAGATCCCCTTTTCGTTAAACTCAACATCCCTGAAATAAATATAAGTCATATCTGCATCTGTATCAAATTCATAATCCTTGTAGTATTCAAATTTTCCCTCACGCGGGTTGTACTTATCGGCCTGGACAAAAACTTTTGTAAAATAAATTGCTTTTTGGAGTTTTGCCATAACCGTAATCTTTCCGGTACTGAACCTGTCCGAGCAGTCAACTTCCTTGCCGTCGTATTTGACGCAGAAGTAGAGAATATCGCAGCTCTGCGCTTTGAGAGTGTTGTTGAATGAAAGTATAATAAAACCCAGCATGAATACAGTAAAAAACTTTTTCATGAATGCCCCCATTGGTTGGTTTATTAATATTTATGGTTATATTTGACGGAAGAATATAGTTTAAATTGTTTTTTTTCGCAACCATTATTTGTAAAATATTGCTTTAAGTCAATAACTGAAAAAATTTCATATATGGATAAAATCAGACCGCTGAAGAAGTTCGGGCAGAATTACCTGCAGGACAGGAATATACTTCTTAAAATTGTTGAAGAGATCTCACCCAGGGAGGATGATGCATTAATTGAAATCGGTCCCGGAATGGGAATGCTGACAAATGAGCTTTACGGCCGCGTAAGAGGCCTTACTGCCGTGGAAATAGACAGAAGAGTAATTGAGGATCTGAAGGATGAATTTCCAAATTTAAGGCTTATAAACGAGGATTTTCTGAAAACAGACCTGAGTTTTCTTTATAAGGAAAAGCAAAAACCCCTCAGGATTGCTGGAAATATACCGTACAACATAACATCTCCCATTATTTTCAAGCTGATTGAAAATATTCCACTGGTTGAGGATGCCGTTTTTATGGTGCAGTACGAGGTTGCAAGAAGGCTTTCAGCCGTGCAGGGCACCAAGGATTACGGAATTTTAGCCGTTATACTAAAATATTTTGCCAGCGATGTAAAACTGTGCTTTAAAGTATCACCGAACGTGTTTTACCCGAGACCTAAAGTATTCTCAGCGGTGGTTCATATAAGGTTCAATAATACGAGAACTGACCCGGAATTCAATAAACTATTCAGGAGTGTTGTAAAAGCCTCGTTCGGGAACAGAAGAAAAACCTTAAAGAATTCGTTAAATAATAGTATATTTAGCGGAATAAATTTTGAAGAGTCAGGAATAAACCTCTCCAAAAGAGCCGAAGAGCTGACAGTGGAGGATTTTATTCAGCTCACGGACTTTCTAAAAGGAAAAAAATTATAGTATTGGTTTATGCATCAGAATTTGGACACAGTCAAGAATTTGAAAAATATGCCCCCGTCTTTAGATAAAACATCAGATAAAGGCAGCGGTCCGGCGGGAAAATTACATAAATTGCTGCTGAAATTAAACGTAACGGATCTGGTTGTTATTACTTTTTACCTGTTTCTTACCACACTTAATCTCATCTATAATTCAAGAGTTCACGAGTGGCCGGTTCTGATTCTGATCAACTTTGCCGTTATTTCATTTGTTGTCAGTGTGGCCGTTCTGGATGATTCCGGAAGAAGAAAATTCTGGTATCAGGTTCACTACTGGTACCTTGCCCCTTTGATCTTTCTTACATTTAAAGAGCTTTATCTTATGATAAAGCCTATAAGATTATTTGATTACGATTATATTCTGATAAATGCCGACAGGTTCATCTTCGGTACAGATCCGACGAAGTTCCTCTTAAAGATTGCCAATCCCTTTCTGACCGAAATACTGCAGATAGCTTACGGATCGTTCTATCTTCTGCCTATAATTCTGGGCGTCAATCTGATGATGCAGAAACGGCTTACGGCACTCGACTTCAGCGTTTTTTCAGTCGTTTACGGCTTTATACTTTCATATTACGGATATTTTCTTCTGCCGGCCATAGGGCCCAGGTTTACGCTGCACGACTTTAATAACCTGAATAAAGAGCTTCCGGGACTTTTTCTTACAAACTTCCTTCGTGAAGTTGTAAATACGGGCGAATCAATTCCGGCAGGTACATTAAACCCGGCCTCTATTGTGCAGAGGGATGTATTCCCCAGCGGGCATACTGAAATGACGCTTATTGTAATGTATCTGTCGTATAGGCTAAAAGTAAAATCGCGCTATTTCCTCATTCCCATTGGGACGCTTTTAATAATAGCCACGGTTTACATGCGCTATCATTATGTAATTGACCTCCTGGGCGGAGCCGTATTCATGATTTTTACGATGTGGAGCGGAAAGAAAATTTACAACTATTGGCAGAACTTCAAGGGTAAAAAAGAATTTGAATACAGTGACTTCTAGTTTACTCGTCAGCCTTTTGGATCGATTCTACGATGAGAGGGAAATACCTGTCCAATGAGCAGTTTACGTCCTCTCTTAAATAGCAGTAGCCGTCTTCTTTTTGCGTATGGCATTCAGAGCATATCTCCTTTCGCAGAGCATCTATATAGTCCTGAATGTCCGGGCTGTCAACGGAATGCACAACCTCAACAATTTGAGGCAGATAAGCCTCAAGGGCGCAGATCTCTTCCTTTGTCAGGCTGCATTTGCCGATATCGTTTGAATCGGCGCAGATTGAGCATATATTCTGGCGGATGACTTTTAGGTACTTTTCCATGGAACGGCTCCTTTTGTTAAGGAAAAAAATACTAATTAAGAAATCTACTTTCAACACTATTTAAGCACTATGAATAAAAAAACTCAGGTAAGAAACATGTTCGATTCCATTGCTTACAGATATGATCTGCTGAATCATCTCTTAAGCGCCGGGATTGATGTATATTGGAGAAAACGCTCGCTTAAGATGACTGGCATCAGCAAGGATGCAATACTGCTTGACGTGGCCTGCGGCACGGGTGACTTTGCCATAACAGCCAGGAAGATGGGCGTAGGGAAAATCTATGGAGCCGATCTGTCTTTCCAGATGTTGAAGTTCTTCAACCAGAAAACCAGCTGGAGCCGTGGCGGCACAATGGAGATGGTGGCTGAAATGCCCCCCATTAAAGATGAGTCCATCACAAACATTACGGTTGGTTTCGGGGTTAGAAATTTCTACGATATACAGAAATCATTCGATTCATTCTACCGGATCTTGAAGCCCGGAGGGAAAACTACAATTCTTGAATTCAGACTCCCCTCAAACTATTTAATTAAAAGCATTTACCAGTTTTACTTCAGGCGGATTCTACCATTCATAGGGGGCTTAATTTCGAAAGATAAAGCGGCTTATACGTATCTTCCGGAGTCGGTTCAGGAGTTCGATAAAAATGTAAATTTACCGGAGCTCTTTAAGAACTCCGGCTTCAGCAAAGTTGAAAAGCATGCTCTTACATTCGGCATTGTACAGGTTGTAATAGCAGCCAAATAACTACTTAATGTCGAATGATGTCAGGTTCTGCGAAACAGTTTTCGAGGTATCGGCAAAGTCAATTCCGTTTCCGCTGAGCGCTCCGAGGATAGTTCCGTTACCCTGAAACTTCACAACTCCAATGTCTTTAACAAACCAGGCATCAGCATTGAACGTTCTCTCTGAGGGATGTGTGGGGTTGTTAAGGTCGGGAATTGTAAGCTTAAAGACGTACCTGATCTTCTCGGCCTGTTTTGTCTGCTGCCCCTGGGTAAGATTAAGCGTAAGGTTCTCACTGCCCAGGTAATAAGCCGTAAGATCGATTATATTGAATGTTATAAGGGACCCGTACTTCACATTCATCTTAAAGGCCGGCCAGGGTAAATTCTTATCCAGGTTCAGGTTAAATGCCTGGAGCTCATTGTCAATCTGGAGCGTAAGCTGCGACTTAAGGGAATCGGGAAAAAACCTGCTGAGACCCGTAGTATCGACGTAGAAATACACGCCCACATCAGAACGCCTGAAGTACATTGTGCTTTTAACGGAATCAGGGCCTATTTTAACCGTACTTTCCTGCGAAATATATTCCGTTCCATTTATTATCTTAGTGCCGGTAAAGACAGATGTTCTTGTACCTAATGCCCCGCCTGCGCCCGTGGTGTCTACGCTGTATACAAATCTGGAGCCCACGTTACCCGGATAGTAGTTTTTGGCCGTTACTGCGCCTTGGGGAGCGGTAGGTTCAGTAGAACTTTTTTTGCACGAATAAAAAAGAAAGCCGAACGCAAAAACCAAGAGGACCAAATACTTAAGTTTCATATTTTCCATCCCTTCTCATTATATCTTTCAGTAAATTAAACGCCTTTGCACGGTGACTTATTTTATTTTTCTCATCAAGACTTATTTCAGCCATAGTTTTCTGATATCCCTCGGGCAGGAACAATGGGTCGTAGCCGAAACCATGCACCCCCCTGGGCTGACTTAATATTCTGCCTGGAATTTCGCCGAAAGCCTTAAGGCAGCTTTGCCCGTCGTAATAGACTGCGCAGCAGATAAACCTTGCCGGGTGGGGTTCCGGGAGCCTGCTTAATTCATCCAGAAGCTTCCTATTATTAGCCTCGTCCGTTGCATTTTCGCCAGCAAAGCGGGCCGAATAGACGCCGGGCTCTCCATGGAGCTGGTCTACTGCAAGGCCGGAGTCGTCCGCAATAACAGGACTTCTGAAGAGGTCGTAGATAGTAACGGCTTTAATTCTGGCATTTTCCTCGAAAGTTATTCCGTCTTCAACTATTTCAGGAACGCCAGTTAACTCATTAAGTGATATAATCTTATGGCTTGTATCCTGAAAAATTCCTTTAACTTCCTTAAGCTTGCCTTTATTGCCGGTAGCGAAAATAATATCCATAAAGAATGCCGTTTTTAGTAAAAAGGAAGAACAGTTCATTGACTTAGATTAATAGAAAAAGCCGTTCATACAATAAATATTATACAAACGGCAGAACTATCTAAATGTTAAAATTTTGCTCGTTGTCCGGGGGTGGTATTATTTGGACTCTTTGGTGCCCTCTTCCTGCAGCAGGTCGTCAAGGACTTCCATAGCATATCTGAGGTGAGGTATGACAATAGAGCCTCCAATGATGAGGCTGATATTAAAAGCCTCATAGATTTCCTGGCGCGTGGCGCCTTCGGAAACGCAGCGGTCGACGTGGTAGAAAATGCAGTCGTTGCATCTTAGAACCATAGAGCCGACGAGTCCCATAAGTTCCTTCATTTTAACGGGAAGAGCCCCGTCGATATAAGCCTTATTATCGAGGGCGAAGAATTTATTAAAGTCCCTGAAGCCCGAGTTCAGGATTTTCTCATTCATATCGGTGCGGTACTTACGAGTTTCGGAGATGGATTTTTTCATAATTAGACCTTTAGATTTTAATAATTCAGGATAGAAAAATATGCAAGCCGGGCATAAGATCAAAATTCTTTCCGGGTTCAGCCGGAAAGCAGTTAAAAATTAAAAATGAAAAATTAAAAAGTAAGGAAAAAGTATTTTATTATTTGGCTAGATATGCTTATATTAGTAATTCAAAATGATGAAGTTCAGTTACCTCACGGAGAGATGGGTGAGTGGCTGAAACCAACGGTTTGCTAAACCGTCGTAGGGAGTATATCTCTACCCCGGGTTCGAATCCCGGTCTCTCCGCTTAGAACTATTAAAAGACCTTAAAAATTGCGATTTTTCGCCGTTTTTGAGGTTTTTTTATGCCCTAAAAGTCACATACTTCAATCATCAGCTTATTCTCCAGAGTCACTTAGATCAGTCACAAATAGCGGAAAAATGTGAAAATTGGTAACCGTTTTGTAACAGTTTTTGTGACTGATATGTCGACGGTTTCATACATCTGATTACATGTATAGCAGCGAAAAGAAGGAATAATTGAAACAAACATTTTTATGAGTTAAATTGCCTTTCAAATTCCATGTTCTTATAATGTTCAACAAGACTGGGGATTTCAATACAGCTTACATTTCTTCAGAGAGGAATAAGCTACTAGATGATTATAATATGGCATCAAGCCTGCTAAGCAGCTATAAAGTAAGTGAAGCCATGCAGATAGCAGACAACTTTCTTTTTTTCGTGAAAGAGTAAAATGAAACAGCATTTAACTGACCTTTTCAAGTACAACGATTGGGCAAACAAGAGAGTACTTGACTCAATCAAACAGTTGCCGCATAAAGAAGAAGCAGCAAGGTTGTTCAGCCATTTAATTTCAGCGCAGAACAAATGGATTAACAGGCTGACCAAAGAAGCAGATGATGAAACCATTCAATGGTTTGAGGAGACCTTGCCTTTTGAAGAGCTTGAAGAGAAGTGGAGTGAAAGCGTAAACAAATGGATAAATCTGCTTGAGTGCAATGATAGCCGGTTTTTAGGTACAACAGTAACATTTTATGCAAAGGTAACAAATAAAAACCTGAAAGTAACCCTGCAGGATCTTATGCTGCAGTTAAACTATCATTCAATGCATCACAGGGCGCAGATCAACACAATAATACGCCGTGAAGGATTAACGCCGCCTGCAACAGATTATATTTTAACCAGGGTAACGGAAGCTTAAAAAGAAAAAGATTTTGTTCATTTAATAAATGATCCGTTTAATCAATTACACGGAATTCTTGATACCACCGAGGCTACTGGCTTGGGAAATATGAAAAAGCATGAAGGAAATAGAATAATCTCCAAACAACATTCCTCTCTTTTCATATTGTTATTCATTAAAATTTTAGGACATCGGCTTACAAAAAATGCTTAAATTTGGCTGAATTGCCTAGAAATATGCTCCCTATGCTTTCTCCTGGTCTCTCCGCAAAAACTTTTTAAGCCTGAAGTCATAAGATTTCAGGCTTTTTTTGTGCCAACTGATCATTTTACAAGCATCAGTTTTTTCATATCACTGAATTGCCCGTACTGGATTCTATATATCTTTTAGAAGAATTTATTTAACTGCAATCACAAGCATTTCAAAATCGTTGACAGTAAGCCGGTCACTTCTGGAAAATGCTCCAAGTTTTGCCCCATATATTTCAACACTCTTAAAACCGAGCGACTTAAGCAGCCATGTAATTTCACTTGGAATATAATATCTTTCGTTACAGACAAGCTCTCTTTTTTTGCCATTGTAATCTTCAACAATTGTAATGTTGTGGTCGCGGAATGTCATTATATCAAAACTGTTCTTTCTGTAGGCGGCGTTTCCTTCCTGAGCAGCCGATTGGCAGAATTCTTCAATAGAATTAAAGACCGGGAAGAGACCATTTAAAGTTGTAAAGATGAATTTACCCCCGTTCTTCAGCGAGCGGGAAGCACTTTTCAGTATTTCGAAATTCATTTCGTCTGTTTCCATCAGCGGAAATCCGCCTTCGCACAGCATTAATGCCAGATCAAATTCATTGTCGAAAGGGAGATTTCTTGCATCCTGCTTCCGGAAGTCAATATTAAGTCCGGCTTCCATAGCTTTTTCTCTGGCCCGTGCAAGCTGAGAGTCCGACAGGTCGACGCCAATTACTTTATAACCTCTTCTAGTTAGTTCAATCGAATGACGCCCGGTGCCGCACCCGATATCCAGAATTTTCAGAGCCTTATTGCAGCTTATCTCTTTTTCAATGAAATCGCATTCGCCCAATGTGCCCTGGACAAAGCTTTCCTGGTCATATTTCCCTGCGTAGTTTTCAAACAGTAACTCGTACCATTGCTTCATTGCCGGTTCTCCCTTTTTTACTGGTAATTAAACAGCAGAAGTTCTATTGCCCCTGCTGTTTTATTCTTGGTTACAGGAAGATAAGAATATTTCGGCAAACGGAAAAGATGCACTCATTTACTGCGGAAATTAAAAAATAACCGTCTGGGACTGTTTCTCCGCAAATCACCAGATCCGGACTATGGTTTCTTAAAGCTTTTCTTCAGGGTTTTGTATTTATAAGGGAAATATCAGAAATTTGATATGCTGTCAGATTTCTGAATATTATATCTTAATTTACCTTCTCAAATCTTATTTATTATAGTAATATATTGTGGCCTGATCTTTGAATAATCTTTATAAAGAAAACAATTGCCGTAATTTCATAAGGATATAAACCTGTGCGCTTAATTTTTCTTTTGATACCATTATTCATCGCAGCCGGATGTCATAAAGAACAGGTGGTCCAGCCTGTCCAAACTGACCCGGTGGCTTCATTTATTAAGTGGAATTCCTACGGATATCATAATTATACAATAGATCAGGTAAGGCAATGCTACTGTATAAACGGAGCTGAGAAGATGAGAGTTGTAGTAAGACAAGATACTGTTGTGAGTGTAATAAGATTGTCAGATAATAAAGAACTGAATTATTCTGAAGCCAGATGGTATTTGCCGGTTGATTCATTATTTAAGAAGGTTCTGAATCCTGGACATGATTCTATTGTAGTCTCATTTAATTCAGAATTCGGCTATCCTGAAAAAGTGGACATAAATCCACAGTTGCACCCTGTGGATGGCGGAGTACTGTATCTTACTTCAAATCTCAGTGTCCCCTGAGCGCTGTCTGTGTGAAAGAAATATCAGGTTATTCCCTGGGATCTGATAAAAAACACTCTTCTGCCCTGCTGTTCCTTCACACTGAATTTGCACTTCTCCAATACTCTTTTAGAAGCATGATTGTCATCCATTGTCTGGGCGGTTACCATTTTTAC
>JBLNAZ010000200.1:0-12276 GCA_050259615.1 Syntrophomonadaceae bacterium
TAATAATGCGGTTTTTGAGGATATAGTTGGTTATATCATTTGCAGTTACAATAAAGTTTACCGGCTCCGATTCCTCTTTTTGGACCGGAGTTATTGTAATTTCCTTGTACCAGATGGATCCATCTTCGTGAATTCCCGAAATTACTTTTTTGCACCTCTCGTGTGAAGCAATTCTGCTTTTTACCTCTTCCAGTGAAGGAGCCTCAAGAAACTGCTCCAGAGCCTTCTGTATAGGCTGATTGTAAAGGAATTCTATATTTGTATCGAGTATCTCTTCAAATGACCTGGTTGAAAATGTAACTATACCCATTTCATCTGTTATGATAACAGGAACATTTCCAAATTCGAGGGCGTTGTGAAGGGAGTTTATTTTATTCTCTATTTTATATTTATCCTCAAGAGAGCTGAGGACAATAACAAACAGTTCCTGATTTTTTACGTATATGCGTTCGATCTCGGCAAGAAAATTCAGTGGAATATCGCTGCCGTTTCCAGGAAAGAAAAGCTCCAGGTGGCAGCTGCTGTAATTGCTGTCTGCCAGCCCCTGAATCAAATAGGCAAGTTTTGGTTCCGATTCTATTTTAGAAATGCTGCCATGCTCTTTAAGAGAAAAAGCAGTTTCAAAGGAATGATTGCAGTATACAATCTCCCCGGCGTCATTCACAATCACAAGAGATTTTGTATCCGGGAACTCCTCCAATAATTTAAAATCATCGAGTGATTCAAATCTTTTCTGGGCATTCTCCAGTGAATCCATACTGCCGGGAAATATATCAGTCATTTAATACTTTTATCTTCTCAATTATTAACGTTTCATCTCTGCTGTCGCCAAAGACGTAATTAGGCGCCATCTTGCCGGGAGAGATCCTGTCAATTAAGGCAAAAAGAGCGCCATTAATATAATCAAATTCTGCAATTAAAGTCTCTGTAATTCCATCCATCAGTTCCGGAAGAGCAGAACTGTAATACCTGTCAATTTCCCCGCTTAGTTCAAGCGCGTAAACCCTGCTGAAGAGCTCGTCGAGCCCGGGAAAATTAAGCACTGCCTTTTCAGACATGGCGGACTTGCTTTTCTTAACCGCGGAAATCCTTATCTGAGCCTTAATATATTTATTATTCAGGATCCTGCTGCTTGTAATTTCATAGAACTGGCGCAGTGTAATATGGAATTTCAGGAAATCGACTTCCGTATGAATGTCGTACCCGCCCATGGAAAAGGCTATGAAAAGTTTACCGCCGTCGTTATCGAATGCAAGATCTTTAAGCTGCCAGTTGATCCGGGCAAGAAAATGCGCTGCAGGAGAAAACTTTATTGAATCCTTTGTCCCCTGGCTGTTTATTACAGTACCGGCAAGAATCTTTTCAAGGTTGTCCCTTTCAAGATTATTGTAAATGCCTTTTTCTTTCTGGTACTGCGGTGAGGCTTTTATATTTATAATTTTGTCAAGCATGTAATTTCCCTAAGGTATTATCGTAGAACCACGAGAAATTATTAAATATGCAGGGCAAAATTAAACTTCATTTACTTAGTTTTTATAAGTACGAGTGTAATATCATCATTTTGCTCCCGGGTTCCGCGGAACTGCGCTACTGAATCCAGGACTCCTGAAATAATCCCTTCAGAATTCTTAGCTTTATTCATCATTATAGATCTTATCAGCTGCTCGGTCCCGAACATCTCATTATTCTCGTCCATCGCCTCGCTGATGCCGTCGGAGTAAATGGCATAGATGTGTCCCGCCTCAAGCTTAAGCGTCATTTCTTCAAGTGTATCGGCAAAAACCCTGCCTTCTTCAAGACCCAGACCTATTCCTTTCGGCTGGTAGACATTGACGTTGCTGCCGCAGACGTCTAAAAGCTGGCTGTGACCTGCCCGGCAGAACTTGATTACCCCCTCCTCTGCATCAAAAAGCACGAGTGTTGCCGTAATAAACCAGTTCCTTTCAATACCCTCGTAGATTTTCTTATTAATCTCAACAAGAATTTCCCTTGGACTTTTGCCATTTTGGCAGTAAAGCCTCATCATGGTCTGCAGTTTCGACATATAAAGCGAGGCCGAAAGACCCTTGCCCGATACGTCGCCTACAACGGCAAACATCTTTAAGGGCGAAACCTGAATAAAATCATAATAATCGCCTCCCACCAGCATTGCCGAGATCATCTTGCCGCTCGTGTCAAAGCATGGAATCTGCGGAATTGTTTTTGGCAGAAGACTTTCCTGAATTTTTCTTGCATTCTCAAGATCTCTTTGAAGAGCAAGCCTCTGGGCTTCCGATTCGTAGAGCCTGGCATTTTCAATTGCAACTGCAGCCTGATTGGCGGCGGCACAGAGAAGCTCCAGGTCCTTGCCGGCAAACTGCGCTCCTGAATGCTTAAGGCCGAAAGAAAGGAGCCCTATTGTCTTCGATTTTATTATCATCGGAATTATTGTATATAACTGAGCTGCTTCAAGCCTGGGATAATCACCAGGAAATATCTCCATGAATTGCTGGCGTTCAATGGTTATCTGCCCCTGCATTACGAGCTGTTCTCTTACGTAATGCGTCAGGCGGAGATCCTTATCCGAAATTCCTATGTTTCCTGTCCCGTCTAGCCCCCGGCCTCTTTTCAGGTCAAAGACGTGGGGATTATTATCGTTCAGGAGTATGGCAAAGTGATCCAGCCTTAAGGAATTAACAAATGTCTCGAGCATGGAATCCAGTATGTTCTCCAGCCCTACAATTGAAACAACGTCTTTTCCGAACTTTAATATAACTTTCTGGTATGCGAACTGCTCCGGGTAAAATTTCCTCGTCAGAAGGTCCTGAAAGCGGTCGCGCGTAGACTGGAAAACCAGGGCAAAGATTACAAAAGCCGCAGCCGCTATAAAATTCCTGTCCTGTGTCCCTATTACCTCACCTATTCCCTGGCCAAGTCCATAGACAGTAAGAAAATATATTGCAGCAAGAGCAATGGTTGCTGTTCCATAGATAATTGTATTTTTAACAACTATGCTGACGTCCATCAGCTGGTACTTGAAGATAGAGTACCCGAAGGAAATAGGTATCAGTATAACGAGTATGATAGGCATGAAATATTCAGGCGTATTAAATATCGTGTCGGCAATTACGTTTGCAATTGTTGTAGTATATACAATCGACGCAATTCCAAGTATAAAGCCTGCAAGTATTACAAAAACAGGTTTCTTTTCGCTTTTTGTCTTCAGGCGCCTGTAGCTGACAATGAGCGAAATAAGCCCTATCAGAAGCCCCATTCCTATCAGGAAATTTACAGAAATAATGACGTACTTGTAATTTTCAGGAGTACCCGAGAGGTAAACAAACAGCATCCTGTATATATAAGATACAATAAAGAAAAACCCCGGTATTATAAAGAACAGGCGGCGCACCCAGGGCCTGTCCACCCCTTTAAATGGCTTAGGAAAATGCCAGAAAAAGTAAATAATCATAAACGGGAGCAGGTAGGCTGAAAATGTCCACACAATGTCTATAATCGCCGGCACCAGGGTGGCGCTATTCAGTGTATTAGGTACTGACTCAAATGACATGAAAGAAAAGGTAAACGACAGCACAAAGAGTACACCCACCCTGTAGAACAGGCGCTGTACGTAGCCGTTTGGTTTTGCCATTATGACTACAAAACCCACAAAAATCCAGATCAGGCCGAGCAGGTTAAAGCCCAGGTTGCTGAAATTTATGAGCTTCTTCACATACACAATTGTATCAAACTTGTGTCCGTTCCTTTCATAAGTATAGGGCGCAAATTCCCCTTCATGAAATTTATTCAGCGTTGTTGTGGCAAGCCTTGTATTTGTAAGCTTAACGTTGTTTATTGCAATCAGGCGGTCGCCGTTCCTGATGCCTGCGTTCCATGCCACGCCGCCATGCTTTACCTTGTCAAAATAAATGAGCGTGTCTCGCCTCTCAATTTTTGGCACCCAGAGGCATTCGTCGTTCGACATGGGATTTATCTTCAGGTTATAATAAAGGTTGGTAATCCCTATTATGGCCAGTACAACGGTTGAAAAAATAATAAGTTTCTGCCTATATTTCTGTATGAAAGCTTTTATGTTTTTCATTGCTTATTTTACCTTTACAATCAAAAGGGTTATATCGTCGGACTGATTTGCGCCGCCAACAAACATTTCAACTTCAGTCCTTATCTTCTGCAGTATCTCATCTGCAGTTTCATTTCTTAATCCGGAAGCCAGCATCTCCAGTTTTTCATCCGTAAACTCATCCATATTTTTATTCATAGCTTCGGTAACACCGTCTGTAAATAGTATCAGCGTGTCGCCTTCCTGCAGATCTATTGTCTCGGAAACATATGGAACCATCGTCTTTATAACCCCAAGTATCATTCCGCCTTTTGTCAGTTTCCTGATCTGCCCGCTTCGCACCAGAAGCGGCGGGTTATGCCCGGCATTAACATAAGTCAGACTTTTTGTTTCATCGTTCAGCACACCCCAGAAGAACGTTATAAAATTACCCATTGCCGTGTTTTCCGAGACGAGGTCGTTAATCATGTCTGTAGCATTATTAAGCATCAGTCCCTGGCGGCAGATTGATTTCAAGAAAGCCTGCAGGTTTGCCATCAGAAGCGCCGCCGGCACGCCTTTGCCCGATACGTCGCCAATTGCTATAAGAGAGTCGGTATCAGAAAGCTTAATTACGTCGTAGTAATCGCCGCCCACCTGTTTGGAGGAAACGTTAACGGCAGAAATCTCAAAGCTCTTAAATTTAGGTATTCTTTGCGGGAAAAGGTTTTTCTGTATGTCGCGCGCAATTTCCAGATCCTCTTCCATTCGCTGCTTTTCCAGTGCATCCTTGAAAAGCTTTGCGTTTTCAATGGAAATAATGGCAAGACTTCCCGTGGCGTAAATAAATTCAATGTCCGATTCCCTGAACTCTTCCTTGTTAAAACGCCTGCCCAGAAGTATCAGCCCCTTGGTTTCTCCCTGTATCTGCATCGGTATTATAAGCTCAACGCCAAGAGCGGCCAGGGGTTCAAGTTCCTCGCCGAATTCAGATCTCCTTAAAGGAGAGGAAACGTCTGCTATATTACAGAGTTTTAGCGTTTCAAGAAGTTTTTTCGGGAACTTGGCTTCCAGAACGGTAAGCCCGTGCTGGCTGCAGAGCACAACGGCGTAGTTTGACACAAGAAGCTGGCCTATGACTGAGTATACGAGAAGCTTTCCTACCCTTGAAGGGTCGAATATGCCGCCAAACTCCTTGCTCAGTTCAAAAAGCGAGGAAAGCATGCTTACCTTGGAATCGAGGCTGCGGTTTAAGTCCTTCAGCCTTTCAACAAAAGTTGAATTTTCAATTGCAGTAGCCGCAATATTAACCAGCGTGCCTACAAACTCCTTGTCATCGGGCGAATATTCAGTTTTATTCAGGCGTTCACCCAGAAAAAGAGCTCCGCGCACACCCTGGGAACAAACTATATTCTGAGAATATGATATATGATATTTTTCACAGAATGCCTCAAGGCCTTGAGACTCGAAGGCTGTGCCGCAAAGTTCAGCCCCGGGAAATTCATCCGCGGCAGCCTGAGTAAAACCCTTATAAGCCTTTACTTTAAGCATGTTGTGCTCATCTACAAGGGCAACCAGTCCCTTTGTAGTATGGAATTTACCGAAGCATGTAAGAAGAAGATTGCTTAAGATAAATTTCAGATCCAGGCTTGAATTAATAAAATTACTGAAATCTACCAATGCAGAAAGGTTTCTTTTTGCTCCATCTATATCATAACTGTTCATTGTGTACTTTCTTAAAAGTATTTAATTAGGACGACCTGATTCTTACTGCCCTGCACGGAACTGAAACTCACCTCATCCATCAGTTTCCGCATCAGGTATATTCCCAGGCCGCCGATCTTATGCTGGCGGTAATACTTCTTTACGTCCGGCTCTGGAACCAGCGAGGGATCGAAGTTACTGCCATGATCGGTAATGGAGACGGTCATTTTGTTCTGGTTGATATTTATATTGACAATGATATCGCCCTCGGGAGAGTATTTATAGGCATGCTTAATTACATTAGTGCACGCCTCATCCACAGCCAGCGCTATCTTGTCTACCGTCTCCTCTGTAAAACCGCACTTCTGGGCTGCGGACTTCGTGAAGTCCCTTATCAGCGCCAGGTTATCGGTAGTACTTTTGACAACCAGTTCTTTTTCGAATAATTTATTTGCAGTTTTCAATATTAACTCTTCTCGTTGAACTTTTGAACGGCTTCTATTTCATCTTTATAGAACTCGTAAAGCAGCGGGAAGCCCAATAGATCGAAAATGTTGTATATTTTCGGACTCATATTAGAAAATTTTATGTCCCCGCTGTTTTCCCTCATCGTCTCCACATACGCCATAAAGACACCGAGACCGGCACTGCTTATGTAAGCAAGATTTTCAAAGTTCACGACAACCTTGAATTTTTTATCATCTATTAGTTTTGTGAAAACATCCTCCAGTTCAGGGGCTGTGTGTGCATCGAGATAGCCATGCAAATTAACAACATTCACATGACTGTTTTCGCGCGTCTCCACATTAAAATCTACCATTCAACCTCTCCCGATTTATTTAGTTTTATTTTGTCCACTTAAAAATTACCAGAGTTATATCATCATGCTGCGGCTTTCCCTGAGAGAATACCGCTACTTCCTTCATAATCCTCTTTGAAATAATGTCAATCGGCCCGTCCGCATTGTCAAGTATAACCTTATTAAACCTTTCATAACCGAAGTCTTCCAGCTGTGCATTCTTGCTTTCAGGAATTCCGTCTGTATACAGCAGCAATATATCATTTTCTTTTAATTTTATCTTAATTTCTTCCAGGGAATTTCCAAAATTGGACGAGAAATCGAGCCCAAGGCCCATCCCGCAGGGCTTTAGTTCCTCTATCGTACCGTTTCTTATTAAAAGGATTGGCGAATGCCCTGCCCTGGAAAGAAACACAGTCCCGGTTTTAATATCCAGCACCCCGTAGACAACCGTTACAAAGCTCTTTTTGTCCAGACTCGTTCTCAGCACCTCGTTGGCCTTTATGAGCACTTCCCTGGGACTGTCGATAAGTCTGGCCAGTGATTCAAATATTCCCTTAACCTCAGCCATAATAAATGCAGCCGGAATGCCTTTGCCCGAAACGTCGGCTATAACAAAGCCCAGACGCTCACCCTGAAGCCTGAAGAAATCGTAATAATCGCCCCCCACCTCAAAAGCAGGCACAAACAGGGCAGAAACCTTCATGTTTTCAATTTCAGGAGTCTTGTCGGGCAGTATCTTATACTGGATTTCACGGGCCACGTCCAGCTCTTTTTCCATTCTTTCTTTTTCAATTGATTCAGCCAGGAGCTTTGCGTTTTCAATTGCAACGGCTGCATAGTCTGCAAAGGCCCCGATCGATTTCTGGTCGTCGTCGTCAAATGGATCTTCCGATTTGCGTGCTGCAATTAAATATCCGTTTACCTCATCGTGCACTTTTAACGGCGAAACAGCCAGAAGTCTGAAGTCGGTGCTGAATTCCTCATTTGAACCCGGGGCCGTATCCTTTGCTTTTAACTGCTCGAGCGAAATAGTCTTAACGCTCCTTATATTCTTTAGGCCGTACTTTTTACTCAGTGTGGAAGTTATTTTATCGGCTTCAAGATAGCCTATATTTTTAACCGCGTTCAGGTTCAGATCCCCGTTTTCACCCGAGACTAACCAGGCGGAGTCGCTGTTGCAGACTTTGATTGTAATATCCGTTACGGTTTCGGCAAGTTCCTTAAAGTCAAATACCTGCGTCATCAGGCGGCTTAAGTCCATCAGGGATGAAACCTCCTGCTGCTTGCGGTCGAAGGCTTCAGCCGTGGGCATATGGAAAAGTGTCGTAAAGAACACCACGCTGAAATATATGCAGCCGTAGGACATCATTAGAACCAGGAACTCATGCAGTGCGGGCGAAAACTCTGTAAGAGCCTGAGTTACAAAAAGGCTGCCCGAATTGCTGAGACCAATATTTACACCGAAGAGAACCGACAGGACCACGGAAATTATGAGAAGATACATCTTTTCCTTTTTTGTCAAAAATGCAATCCAGGAGGTCCTGATCGAGTTCAGTGTAATTAAAAGTATAGACACTATAAACAGAGCGGTCCTGAAATCTCCGAATTCAACGTGCAGAAATGATACTGTACTTGCAAGTGAGGTAGCAGCAAGAAAGCCCGTCATCGTATTAAAGTAGAAAGCCGGATTGCGCTTCTGTTTCAGGAAGAAAAGAACCCTGAAAACAGAAAAATTATAAGCCATTGCAACAATAAACAAAAAGGCCAGAAATATTGCGGCAATTGAGTAAATAAAGCTGCCGTTAGCGGTCTGCCCGAAAATCTCGTTAAAAACCGGAGAAATTACCGAAAGGATAAAAAAGATAAGAGCATTCAGAATGCCGGCATTCAGTATTATTGACAGAGGAGAATGCTTCTTCTCCTTAATAAAATCGCTCACATAAAGCGTAATGAAATAAAATGTTGTAATTACCAGTATCTCACTTACGGATACAAAAAGAGGACTGTAGCTGAGGTTATCGGGGAATACCAGTCTGAACAGGAACAGAACAACAGAGAAAGTCATTGCGTTCTGCAGCTTGCGTTCCCGGCTCCAGTGAAACAGCTTTCGGATGATTGGATTACTTACGAGTTTATTTTGCATTTATTCAGGCTCTTTAGTTACCGTTTTTGGTTTATTCACTTTTTTCAGTTTTTTAAGTTCTTCTCTTACTTTCTTCATGCTCTCCCTCAGCTCTGCGCGCTGAAGGCTGTCCAGCCCCTTGTGCATATAGGCAAGCGAATCCGGGTGAACGCGGAGTTTTTTAATTTTGCCTTCCTTAATTCCGCTTTCCTTCAGGCTCTGCTCAATAATGGAATCAACGTTGGGAATATCTATATTAAGCTCAAAATAGTCTGAAACTTCGGCGCTTTCTTCCGGAGGCTCCGGCACCCGGGGAGTATTATGTTTTCCGCCCGGCACAACGGGAGAACGCATCCTGAAACTGAAATTTTTCATCTGGCTGGTGGCCCGTTCAATCTGTTTTGTAAACTCTTCATAGTCCGGAATTTCAGGAGCAGCAGGGGGAACGTCAGGCACCCTGATGCGGAAGCGCGTTGAATCCATATAGAACATAAATTCCATGCCGGGAATTTTCTTAGTGCTTTTCTTCATATTCCGGGCATAGTCTTTTTCAAATTTTATCTGCAGTCTGACGTCCTTGTCTGCCTGCCTGGCATTACTCTTCAGAAGTTTTACATCCTTTTGAAACTGCTCCATATCAAACTTAAAGTCGTGCGAGAATACCGAGTCACTTGTAACAAAAATATAACGGTTTATGTCGGCCTCTTTAACATCCGAAACCATTTTAGGCAGCTGCGGGTTATCGGCAAACTGCATGCCTGGAGGAACCATTTCCCTGAATTTTGTCTTATTGGCCCTTGAAGCAAATAAGAACAGGTCCGCCAGGAGGGCTTTATTCAGGTTCCATAGATTTTCATTTATGGCAACGGTATTGTTTTCATTAACAAGTATCTGCCCCTTAATTTTCCCGCTGTATGAATTCAGTATGGAATCCATCTGTTCGCGCTGCCGGGCGTTCAGGTTCATGCTGCTGCTGAAAGCTTCCAGGTTGTTTGTCTTCTGAACGGCTGAAACGTCTTTGAACTCCACGTACTGCTTGCCCAGAGTATCTATACCCAGCTGCAGATACTGGCGGTTCTGACGGTCGAGCGGAAGCTCATGGTAGAAAGCGAAATTGAATATGTCCTCGTTTGTAACATCTTTACCCAGGAACAGGGGCTTTAAGCTTTTGGTGTAAAGACTGAAGAGGCTGCCTTTCTGCGCTTCAACAAAATTTTCGAATTTGCTTACCTTAAAGTAGAACGTCAGGGCAATAGTAAGGGCTATAAGTCCCAGAAGGGACAAAGCCTTTCTGGAGAAAAGTATTCCTCCAGCGTTATATTTACTTTGTTTAGCCATATATCAGCTTTCAAATGGAAGAACGTTAGAAACAAGGGAACACTTTCTGAGCAGAGAAGTCTTCAGAGTAACAGCAGTCAGAGCAGAACGGGCAGGGGAAATAATAAAAACGGGGCCTTAAGTCATCAAATCGCGCTCAAAAGGCTCCAGCAGATATTTCAAGCTTTCTCTTGCCCTGAAGATTCTGGACTTAATGGTTCCCACTTCGCATCCCAGAGAATCGGCAATTTCCTTATAGCTCTGGCCGTCAATCTCCCTCATAAGAAGAGGCACCCTCAGTTTTTCAGGCAGTTTTTGTATAGCCTGCTGAACTATTTCCGTGGTATCCACATATTCGGCTTCATGCCTCATGCCGCCTAATTCCTCTTCAGAATCCTTAATAGGAACAAAAATGCTCCTTATGCGCTCTTTTCTCAGCTGATCCCTGCACTTGTTTACCGTAATTCTGTAAAGCCAGGTGGTAAACTGCGACTCAAAACGGAAATATTTCAATTTATTAAAAACAGTAATAAATACGTCCTGCGAGATATCATCCACCATCTCACGGTTGCCCACGGTTAGAAACACGAGATTTCTCACCTTATCCTTATGCCTGAGGACCAGCACTCTGAAGGAGGATTCATCTCCGTCATTAAATCTTTTTATGAGCGAAAAGTCATCCTCAATATTAGACATTGGCGTATGGCCCGCGCCGGTTTCATCTTTTCTTATGTCCATTAATTTAGACGCTGTTTTTTAATTATTGTTCCGTTGAGACAGAATGCCCGGAAAAGCCTTGAAAAACCTTATCCGGCGTGCTTAAAGAAACCCGAAGCTTAAAACTAAGAAATTAATCTTATAAATAATGCGAAAAATTTGCCGCAGCTATTTTTTTTATTGTTCAGACAAAAATTATCTGAATTATTTAAAAATAACAACAAAATCTTTTAATTTGCTTGCAAAAATTGGCCTAATAGAGTAAATTTAATCAGTTAATAAAAAAGGAGCATACATGAAAATTAAAATCACCGAACAGTACGGAGCAGCAATAATCGAGCTGAAGGGTAACGTTATGGGCGGCCCCGAAGCTGCCGAGCTGAGCGATATTTTGCACAAACTGGTTGAAGAAAAAAAGCTTCATGTAATTATTGATCTGTCCGATGTTAAGTTTATGAACAGTTCAGGCCTTGGAATGCTTATCAGCGGTTATACTACAATGAAGAATGCCGGTGGTAATATGGTTCTGGCAAATGCTACCGAAAAAATCTATAGCCTGCTCATGATCACAAAGCTGGTAACTATTTTCGAGAATTTCGATTCTGTAGAGGAAGCAGTAAAAAGCTACAGCAAATAGTCTTCAGCTTATAGAAATCAGCACGCAATTTTGAGTATTTTGTAAACTCCGGATAGCTCATTCGGAGTTTTTTTATGCATATATCTTAGGAGTGAAACAGGAGTTAAAATGAGTGTGTCAGTTTTAGTCGGCAGCCAGTGGGGCGATGAGGGCAAAGGCAAAGTTGTAGATATACTGAGCGAAAAGTATGAAATTGTGGCAAGATATCAGGGTGGTGCCAATGCGGGACACACCGTGGAAATCGGCGACAGACAGTTCATTCTTCACCTTATTCCTTCAGGAATCTTAAGAGAGGACGTAATCTGCGTAATTGGCAACGGTGTTGTAGTGGACCCGCAGGCCCTTTTAGACGAGATCAGTTTTCTTGAAAAAAACAACATTAAGATCGACGGGCGCCTTTTTATCAGCCATAACGCACATCTTATCATGCCGTACCATAAGCTTCTGGATTCAATCAGCGAAAGCGGTCAGAATAAAATCGGCACTACAGGCCGCGGCATAGGCCCCTGCTATATTGATAAGTATGCTAGAAAAGGGATCAGGATAGTGGACCTCCTGAATAAGGATGTTCTTGAGAAAAAGATCAGGGAAAACCTGGCAGAGAAAAATACGCTTCTTAAGAAGATTTATGATCATAAGGAGCTGGACGTTGAGGCCATTATAGCCGAATACATGGAATTCGACAAAAGGATAGACAAATATATAAAGGATACGCCGGTTTTCTTAAATAACGCCATCAGCGAAGGAAAATCCGTTCTTCTTGAAGGCGCACAGGGTGCACTGCTGGATATTGACCACGGTACATATCCTTACGTTACCTCCTCAAGCCCCACTTCGGGAGGAGCATGCACAGGAACAGGCATACCGCCGAACAGGATAGATTCTGTAATTGGAATTGTTAAGGCATATACAACCAGAGTAGGCCTTGGACCCTTCCCGAC
>JBLNAZ010000201.1:0-36189 GCA_050259615.1 Syntrophomonadaceae bacterium
AGCTGCCGGTTGCGATTGCTCATTTCTACTTTATCGCCGTCCACAATTGTAAGCTCCCCTACGCCCGCGCGGCATAAAAGTTCAGCCGCATAGGAGCCCACACCCCCCAGGCCCATTACAAGCACGTGCGAATTTATAAGATTTACTAGTTTATCTTTTCCAACCAGCTGTTCAGTCCTCGACATCCAGGCAGTATTTTCCATAATCTCCATCTAACCTTTTAAGAAAATATATTAATAAGAAAACAGTTTTAAGAAATTCTCCCTCATCCGGCGCTTTAAGGCGTCCCGGCTCAGGTTTTTAAGTGCCGAAGCTTTATTATAAATTTCTTCTATTGTAAGGTCCGCGTCGTCGCATTCAAGAAAGAAGCTTTCATCGGGAACCTCCGGAAACATATCCGGCACTTTGGATTTGGAGTTGAAAAGAAACTTTCCGAAAGACAGATAGCATCCGTACTTAAGCAGCTGACCTGCGGTCTGAAGATTGCTGTTATACCCGTGTATAATCCAGGGAGCGGTAAACTTAAATTTCTTTTTAATTGCAATTATATCCGAAAAAGCCCTTACACAGTGTATCATTACGGGTTTTCGGGCGTCCTCTGCAATTTCAAGGTGCCTTATGAAAACTTCCGTCTGGACTTCCCATGAGGTTTCAATTGCACGGTCCAGACCCGTCTCCCCGATAGCCTTAACCATGGGATAAGACGCAGCCTTTTTCACGTTTGCAATTGCCTCTTTGGTGTCCGTTTTTTCTAAATTCCAGGGGTGCAGGCCTACCGTATAAAAGCAGCTTTCCTTCAGAGCATAAGACTCAAACTCCTCGGCAAAGATATTGATTAACGACAGCTCGTTTAAGCCGCAGTTATCTTTGTGAGTATGAATATTTATAAAAGGATCATTCTCTGAAAGAGGTTTCATTCAACTTTATTATTTAATTCCGGCCACAAAAATACTAATTTCTTCCAACTGATTCCAAGGAGGAATAATTTTCCCCTACAAATATATAACCGCTAGCGCGGTATTAGCATGTACCTGTAAGATTTTAGGAAACATTCCTATCCGCTTTAGCGGATACCTATTTGTAGAATATTGAAAAAAAACATCCCAAACCACGTCAGTGGTTTTATAGAAATCACATATTTCTTCCATTACGGCCTGAACCCAGATCCTGCCTTAAAAGGCGGTCGATCATGCGTTTAATAAATTCATCCCTGATAATTGAAACGCCGATTGAGCAGTTGGGAGCCTTTCCCTCATTTATTACTGTGTAGCCCTGATCTGTAACCGAGACCGATACGGGGCGCGTGGTAAAAAGGTCCGGCCAGATTACCATGGCAACCGTTACGGCGTCAAAAAGCGTCGGGTTGCCGTCACCCCAGAGAGAATACAGTCCCGTAAGAGCATTAGTAAGAGGCGACTGCCGCATGAGGAGCTTCGTCATGTATTCTTTGGGCAGTCTTACGGTGGTAGTAATATCAAGTCCTGCAAATGTAAGGTTGGATCCGTCCTTTCCGGGCGCTTTCTGCATGTATAGTTTAGCCGACTGGATGTCCGCATATACGTTCCATTCGGCATCCGTCTTAGGTCCCCCGTCGTAGCCCATATAGTAAGAACCGATCATGGAATAAATGTGCTTTGCAAGCCTTAGTGCTTCGGGATCATTTCTTATCACGTCAGCAATATTTGAAAGCGGGGCAAGCGTAAAGAGTATTACTTCATGCGGATATTTCTTAAGAGTCTCAATTATAAAGTCAGGCGCGGATTTACCGATGGGTTTCAGTGTCTTAAAGCCTTCGGCCCAGTAGAACTGGTCGTTATAGATGCTTTTGCCAGTATCTTTGCCCACAACCAATGGAGTTTCGCGTCCCACGACAACGGGTATTTCTTCATGGTGAGTCATATAAAGCATCTTGCATGCAATCTGCGCTCTTTTATCCGTCTGCCCGTGTTCCATAACAAGTCCAAGGATTTCAAACTCCGGGCTTGAGAGCATAAGGGCAAGAGCAAAAGCGTCGTCAATATCGCCTCCTAAGTCGCAGTCGATAATAACCTTCTGCCTTTTAACAGGTTCGTTTCCCTGCGGCAGGGCAATGCCTGAAAGAATCAGGACGAGAAAAAAAGCTGAAATAACTCTCATAACAAGTTTACTCCACACAGGTTTCAGCCTTAACATATCAAATCCGGTCTTTACTTGCAACAGGCTTATTGCTTTACAAAAGGCGTAAAAGTGAGTGCTGTCACACATTGTTTCAGCAATTTATCTGAAATTAATTCTGAGAATGGAGACATCATAATCCCTTGCAAATTATATCTTTCTTAAGTAAACTTTACTCACAATTAGCAGGCCCTTACATTGCGGGGAAGCCCAGATAATTTATCCCGTCTTTTTACTTCTCCGGGCTCGGTTATACCGTTATCTCTTTTTTAAGCCGGTTCACATTAAGCTGGAAGTTATTTAATAACTCTTTTTCACAAGGAGGGCACCATGTTACATAGCGTGAAGGAACTGGAAGGATACGACATCCTTGCCGCCGACGGGCAGATGGGCAAGGTGTATGAATTTTATTTCAGCGACTCCGACTGGTTTATTCAGTACCTCATTGCCGATATCGGCCATTGGCTCTATGGCAAATTTGTTCTCCTGGAGCCACAGGATCTTCTCCAACCTGATCCCGATAAGAAAATTTTCCCGGTTGTTCTTACAAAAGATCAGGTAGGGCAAAGTCCCGATATCGCCACTAAGAAAATTAAAATGCACCGCAACGCCTATCTCGTTAATGAGTACGGCTGGCCTAACTTCTTTGAAACTTCCGAGGGCTTTTATTCCGACGTAATCTCCGAATCCGAACTGAGCAAGGACGGAATACCCAGACACGCCGAAGAACATTTCGACCCCCACCTGAGAAGCACCTGGGAAGTTACAGGCTTCAGGCTCCATGCAAGCGACGGGGAAATAGGCCACGTGGAAGACCTTTTGTTCGATGACTCAAACTGGAAAATTAAGTATCTGTGCGTAAACCTTAGAAACTGGCTGCCGGGAGGAAAGAAAGTCCTTATACCCGTCCTCCTCGTCTCTAAAGTCGATGCCGAAGGACAGGCAATCTATTTCAATATCCCGAAGGAAAAAATTAAAAACAGCCCGGAATTTCATTCTTCTAAACTTAAAGACGCCGGGTATAAAGAGAACTTAATTAAATATTATACAACATAATCTGCGGCTTTATTTGCTCTGAATGCCAAAGTCCGCAAAAAACCTTTAACCATACCGGGAGGGGAATTTACAAACAATTTTAATAGCGAGGACATAATGCCGGAAAGATTTTTTAGGCAGGAACCTGTAAGCGGGGAAAAATTGGCTCCGGAAAGCAGCAATGTTAAGGCTTCTTTCCCGGAATCCTTTGAAGATGAACTTAAAATGCTGAATAAAATTAAATTTACCCTCTGCACAAATACCGATATAGTTCAGACACTCCCGGCATTTGTTCAGGCAGTTGATACTTTTGAGAATTATATAAATAATATAACGGGAAAATATAGGGAACTTAAAAACAGACTGATAATTTTCACCTGCAGACTTGCTTCGGCAGTTAATACTTACGGAGTAATGACTGAAAATAATGAGCTCATTGCCGAATCCTCTTTCTGCGAGGAGGACCTTCAAAAACAGAAGGATGACCTCCTCCTGGGTAAATGCATCAGCATTCTTGAGCATGCAAGAATATATCTTCAGGCACCAAACCCCTTCGGCATCTATCATGAATTTTTCGTTGAATGCGAAACTGCAGCGGATGACTTCCGTTATGCAATCAGCAGACCCGACTTCTCTTTGAGTGATAAAAACAGCTGGAAGAAAGAACACGACACCCTTTTGATGGGCGCCCATGAATTTATGTATACAACACTCGACCGCCTGGCCGATTCGCTGAAAGGAAAATACCCCGGCTTCTACCGCGAGTACCAGGAATGCAGAATTGTTGAAAAACCCGGGGTGCAGTTACCTTCAAAAGATAAAAAAGCTGAAATAAACAGCTTCGATATTCCTTTTTGACAGCTGCGGGACTAATGCCGGCTGTGTGCAGTTAAGTAAAGCTGCCTGAACATTTCTGCAAGCTCATGCTTCTGGTAATGTGCGTTCAGGCCGCTGGTACTTGGAAGCACCCAGATGGAGGTTGAGCCTGCCTTTTCTGTCTGCAAGCCGGGCTTTGCTTCAGGCTTGTTAAAAGCCGTTCTGTATGCCCCCACCCCCAGTATAGCTATGTATTCAGGCTTATATTTAAGGAGCTTGCGTTCTAAAACTTTTCCACCTTCTATATATTCTTCACGGCTTAATTCATCTGCGGCTGCAGTTGCACGCTCTACTATATTTGTAATTCCATAACCGTCCTTTAGCAGCTCCCTTTCTTCAAAAGGGGACAGAAGCCTCCCGGTAAAACCCGACAGATGCAGTACCGGCCAGAAGCGGTTGCCGGGCCTGGCAAAGTGATGCCCTACGGCTGCTGTGTAAAGCCCGGGATTAATGCCGCAGAAAAGAACTTTCAGACCGGGCGCAATTATATCGGACACCTTTTTATTTGCTGCAGCCTCTATTTCCTGCCTTGTAGGCCTGCGGTAAAGCTCTTCTGACATAGCTGACCTCTTTCTCTCTGGAGAAGTTTTAAGTTCTGAGTTTTAAGTTAAATATATAACAAATTTATACAATGTTTAGTTTTTAATAACTAAATTTAATTACAAAGAAACTCCCGGCAAAAAAGGACGGCACTTTCCTAAGAGGCCGGGCGTCAAATTATTTGTAATATTTCTATTTATCGCATTTTACTCACTATATAGAGACCAAACAGATGAACCGCCGCAAATTCTTTAAACTGATTGCTGCCGGAGGAATTGGAACCGCACTTTCCCCGGTCCTCTTAAAGGACATTTTCCCCAAAACAAATCTTTTGGAAAAACCTCTGACTAATATTGCCGACGCAATGAAATACCCGAGAACAGAGTATTCCATGCCCGGCCGCATGCCCGGAAAGGTTGTTCAGGTCAGCCACGACAAGTGCATTGTAAATAACAAAATTGACTTTAATGCCGCCGATGAAATGCTCAGAAAGGGGATGCTTAACCTTACGAAAGCAGACAATATTCCATCAGCATGGCGGATGTTCGTCTCCAAAAATGACGTAATAGGCATCAAGGTAAACCCTATCGGCGGGGCGCAGCTTTCAACCAGCACCGAAGTGGTAAAAAGCGTAATCACGCAGCTTGAAGAGGCAGGAGTGCCAAGGAAAAATATAGTCATCTGGGATAGAAGAATGCCCGA
Organism: Syntrophomonadaceae bacterium; assembly: GCA_050259615.1. GTDB lineage: Bacteria > Bacteroidota > Ignavibacteria > Ignavibacteriales > SURF-24 > JAAXKN01. Next base: position 5,308 of record JBLNAZ010000201.1, read on the forward strand.
CCTCGAGCAGGCAGGCTTTACTGAGACTAATTTCCCCGGCGTGAGCATTAAGGCTACCGAGTTTAAGGATAAAAACGGGTCTTTCTACAACTCCAGCGGGAAACTCTACAGCGAGGATATGATAGACAAAAACTGGTACTACTGGGCCGACGTGGAGGAAAAATACGACGCCGAGACAATCCCCTATATGACTAATGAAGGGAAGTATTCCTACTTTACAAAAATTGTTACACAGCAGGTGGATAAAATCATTAATATTCCTATTCTGAAAAACGCCGGTGCGTCAGTTACTCTTGCCATGAAAAACCTGGCCTTCGGCAGCATTTCCAATACATCAAGGCTCCATAAGGAACTCTGGGCTGAAACCTGCGCCGAGGTGTGCGCTTTTCCGCCCTTAAGGGATAAGGTTGTTCTTAATATTGCAGACGGAATTAAAGGCTGCTTCCAGGGAGGCCCTGGCGCCAATCCCCAGTTCTTTACTGAATATAAAACCATCCTTTTCTCTACCGACCCCGTAGCTCTGGACAGAATAGGCTATGAAATTGTCCTTAAGAAAAGAATTGAGGAGAAAATCCAGAAAGCCGATTACCCGAATGCCCGCAAATATATGGATCTTGCACAGAACCTGGGCCTGGGAACGGCAGAAATTGAAAGAATACAGCTCGAAAAAATTACAATTTAGTCTGAGAGTATAATTTGAAAAAGAAGGTCTTACCTGTTTTTATTTTGTTTTTGCTTTTTTCTTCAGCCCCTGCTTTTGCCCAGACGGATGAAATGCCCGGAATTTCAACCCTTGATATCCCTTCGGCGCATATTTTAAGGGACGACAATTTCGACGGGAAATCGCTCTGGGGATATATTGACGGGGGCGCCGACGTCTACCTTGAATACGGATTTTCAAGGCTTCACCTGCAGGAGGTAAATTATAAGAATGATCACATTAAGCTTGAAATCTACCGGATGAAAGACCCTTCTGCGGCATTCGGAATTTTTTCAATCTCCCGCTTTAAGTGCCGGGCTTTGGATTCAATTTCGCGCTTTAACTGCATATCGAATTTCCAGGCTCAGGCTGCTTTCAACAGGTATTATATTTCTGCAATAAACGACAACGGAACAAAGGAGGAAGCGGCTTTGTCGAAAGAGCTCGTGGGTTTAATTATTAAAAAAATTACACGCGATTCCATTGAAATTCCGCAGATGTTCCGGAGTGAAGTCTTTCAGCCATACTTAAATGAGCTGAAACTGTTTAACGGAAAGCTCGGCGTGCAGAACGGGTTTCCTGCCTGGAGCGACCAGTTCGACCGATACGGAAAGTTTTCCATGTACATACTTCCCATTGAAACTTTCTCAGGGTACGCATATATTTCAAAAATAAGGTTTTCCTCTTCGGAAGATATGAAGGATTTTCATGAGAAAGCCGGCTTTAAGACTCTAAGCCAGGCTTTATTGTCTGTAAGTAAAAACGGGATTCTTAAAGCATTAAGGCAGACAGATCCTGATGAACTGGTCTATTTGGAGACAAACTTACCCTCGGCTGAGGCAGAAAAGTTTCTTAAATCAATAGACTAGTTCAGCAGGGAATTGCTTTATTTTGGGTTTATTTTGAGCATTTTGCTGTCCGGCGTATAGCTTACTATCTCCGGATTTTCCAGATTGATCAGGGCCTGAACGAAATTCTTAATCCTTTCAATGGATTCGTTTATGACGTAGAAATCCTCGTCGGGCTTTTTCATTTTTGCAGCTTCCATTTCAGTTTCGAGGCTTCTAAGCGACATGATGAGGCTGCTTAAGGGGTTATTTATCTGGTGGCCTATGGTGCAGGCCATTTCCACCAGAGCCTTGTTGTGCTCAATGCTTTTTAACTCATTCTGAAGGTTGTGAATTCTGATGCCGGAGCGTATTCTGGCCAGAAGTTCCTGATTTTCAATCGGTTTTACCAGAAAATCATCGGCTCCAATGTCCAGGCCTGTCACCCTGTCCTTCAAAGATGCCCGGGCAGTAAGAAGAATGAAATAAATGAGCTTATATTTATCGTTTTTCTTGATAATATTGCAAAGTTCAATGCCGTCCATAACCGGCATGGTCCAGTCCGCCACTACAACTTTCGGCATATAGCTGTCCAGAAGCTGAAGCGCCTCCTGCCCGTTATTGGCAGTCTTTACCTCATAGTTGTTCTTACTTAAGAGGCGTTCGAGAATAAACCTGGTATCTTCCTCGTCCTCAACTATTAGTATCTTATCCATATCCATCTAATTCACTATCATTTTATTAACTTTATTCAACAAATCATTATAATCTATTATAGGTTTTACAATATAATCATCTGCCAGACTCTCTTCAAAGTAGTTATTTGGCCCGACATTTTTTTGGTATGCCGTAACCAGAAGAATGGGAATTCCGGAAAGCTGTTCGTTCTGCTTTATAAAGCGGGAAAGTATCACTCCGTCTACTTTCTCTCCGTTCATATAGGTGTTTTTCAGGTTAATATCCATAATAACGAGACTTACGTTATCCTCTTTGACCTTTTCCATCAGGAGGTCGCCGTCTTCAATGGTAGTAGTCTTGTATTTTGTTTTGGAGAAAAGGTATTTGTAGAATTCCTGCGTAAATGGATCGTCTTCAACAATAATAATATTCTTTTCCATTTTATTTCCCTGAATATTTAACGATGATGCTGATTCTGCGGTTTATGACGTCCAGCGGATTCTCTTTATTTCTGAGGCGCTTGTCAGCATAGCCGCGCACCTCATCTATCTGTTCCTGACTGACGCCTGAGCCCGTAAGGGCCCGTCTGGCCGAGTTTGCCCTTTCGGCGCTTAATTCAAAATTTGTATATCCGACGCCGTTTCCGCTGTACGGGCGTGAATCGGTATGCCCCTCAACAACAATTTTGTTAGGAAGCTTTGAAATTTCAGTTCCTATCTTTTTTATAATTGAAAGAGCTTTGGGCTTCAGCTCTGAAGTGCCGATCTCAAAGAAGATGTCGTTGAAAGATTCCATAATTTCAATCCTCATCCCTTCATCCACAAATTCTATCTTAACCTGGTCAACCAGGTCCTTGAATTCAGGACTCTGCGACATCTCGTTGTAGAGGGCCTGCCCCATGCGCGTCAGCCTCTCTTTTTCCATCTCTTTGGCGGCCATGTCCGACTGGACTTTGAGGCTCACCGGCGAAGGTCCCTTGCCGTCTAAGACAAATTTGCCCTTCTTAGAGCTGAAGCCGGCGGGATCCTTGAAATAGCTTGAAACCGACTGCTGCACTTCCTTGCTTTGTCCTAATATCCAAAGCACAATAAAAAGCGCCATCATTGCCGTCACGAAGTCTGCATAGGCTACCTTCCAGGCTCCGCCGTGGTGGCCGCCGTGTGCTTTCTTCTTTTTCTGGATTATTATGGGACCCTGCCCCTCGTCAAGTCCCATATGCTATTCTTTTTTTCCTCTGATATAGTTTTCGAGTTCGCTGAAGGTAGGACGTTCATCTGTAAAGATAGTCCTGCGTGCAATTTCAACGGCTATAATTGGGGGGTTACCCTTTGCATAAGCCACTATGCAGGATTTAATTGTCTCCAGGTACCTGATCTTATGCTCCAGGTTATGTTCTATATTTGCAGCCAGGGGGCCTATAAAACCGTATGACAAAAGTACGCCCAGAAATGTACCAACCAGTGCAGCTGCAACGTGGTGGCCTACTACTTCAGGCCCGTCGCTGATAGCACCCATTGTAACAATGATACCAAGTACCGCGGCAACAATACCGAGGCCCGGAAGAGCGTCGCCAGTCTTGCTTAAAACAGCCGCTACAGGTTTTTCTTCCATTTCATAGGTTTCAATTTCTGTGTCAAGCAGGGCCTCAATCTCATGGGGCGGGACGCCCCCGGAGAGCATAACCTTCATTGTATCGCAGAAGTAGCTTCTGGCAAACTGATCATTAATAAATCTCTTGTTGCGCGAAAGTATGTCGCTTTCTTCCGGCTTTTCAATGTGTTTTTCAATTGCAATAAGTCCGTCGCGCTGTGCAACAAGAAAAAGGTCGTTGAAACTTTTTAAGAGTTCCAGATAATCTTCTTTACTGTACCCCTTAAAGCTGATTGCGGCCGGAATGGCTGCAACGATCTTCTTAAGCAGGCTTAGAGGAGCAGTTATAAGCATACTGCCCAGTGCAGCACCGCCAATGGTCAGAAATTCAGCCGGCTGAATAAGCAGAAGGATTTTTCCTCCGGCAATTGAAAACCCTGCCAGAACGGCAACAATCACTACAATAAATCCGATGATTACGAACATTAATTTTTATCCTGAGTCATGTTGATGTTTTCGATTTCCTTAACCATGGAAAAGATCTGTCCGCACTTGAGCTTTATGAAGGACCAGTCGAAGTCCCCCTGCGCAAGTTTATCTTCCACTTCGCCGCTGAGTACCGAAAGCGACTGATAGCCTATTGTACCACCGTTTCCCCTGATCTCGTGCACTACCATTTTGAGCATTTCTTTGTTTTTAGCATTGATGGATTCTTCAATTCTTTTCTTTTTATCGGGGAAGCTGTTGAGAAAAAATCTCACCAGACTCTTTTGTATGTCAGATTTATCGCTTTCAGAAATAGCTTTCTTCTTCTTTGATTTGGAAAGAGTTTCATTGCCCAGTATCTCGTTTACATATTTAATGATCATTTCCTTCTGCAAGGGCTTTGAAAGAACTCTTTCGGCTCCGGCTTCAACGGCAGCCAGCACGTTACGCCTGTCGGTATTGGCACTTATAACAATAATAGGTATATGTCTTAAATTATCCAGGACTTTAATTACCTGAAGCATTTTCAGGCCGTCGAAGTTAGGCATCATAAGATCCAGGAAAATAAGATTAGGCTTATATACAGCCGCTTTCTGAAGTCCTTCCAGACCGTCTGTGCATGTAAGGACTTCAAGGTTATAATCCTCGAAGAACGACTTAAGCGCATGCCGTATGACATCTGAGTCATCTACAACAAGGATTCTTATTTTTTCTGACTGCTGTTCCATCTATTTTTTAATTTTATTTACTTTAAGTTTATTCAAATCCACAGACGGTTTTTCCTGACTCTTCTGTGATGCTTCAATTGTATAGTCGCGCACTTTTTCATATACTTCACCGCGCAGAATTTTAATGTCGCCTGGAGCATCAATTCCGATTTTGACCTGGTTATCAGAAAGTGCTACAATTTTAACCACAATATCGCCATTGATCCTGATCTCTTCATTCAATTTTCTGGTTAGTATTAGCATTGCTCATCCACCTGATTTTCTTTGAACAGAATATAATCAATAGGAAGCTCATCTTCATCTAAAATCTTCTGAAATCCCGATTTTTCATCCTGGTTTATATAAACTGGTGCCTTCAGATTTACTGTTATTTTAAGGGGATCCGGGTCAAGTTTTACGATACCAAACGCCTCAAAGCCCTCTTCCTGAGGATATTCTTCCATGAGAACCCTGGTGCTGAAGAGCGGGAATACCAGTTCGGGCTCATCTACTGAAGTAAGCCAAAGGAACAATTCCGAGCCGGAATTGATCAAAAGATATTTCTTATAGTTCTCAAATCCAAGGATCCCATCCTTGAACCGGATGATCATAGACTCGTCAAACTCAACTTCACCGAATTGATTCGTATTAATTTTCATCTTCTTACTTTATTTGTTTAATATTACAATATCTACGCGCCTGTTGCTCCGCCTCCCCTCAAGTGTGGCGTTCGTTGTTACCGGCCGGTACTCCGAATACCCCACAATTGATACCTTATCAGGCGACAGACCCTGTCTATTTATTAGATAATATGCTGTATTTAACGCCCTGCTTACAGACAGATGCCAGTTCGAAGGATAAAAGGGGGAGCTGATCGGTACGTTGTCCGTATGCCCCTCAACCCTGATATCATTTGGCAGATTCTTTAACAGCGATGCAATTTTCATTAAAATTATGCGCGAGCCGTCATTTAGCTCAGCCGTGCCGGATGGGAAAAGTATGTCATCCAGTATATGGATTATTATCCCCCTTTCGTTTTCCTCCAGTCTGATTGAATTATTTAACTTGTTTTCATCAACCAGATTCTGCAGGCTGTTTTTCAGGTTTCCAGCACTCATCAGGGGCGTCTTAATGCTGAAATTCTTGTTCTCAATTTTAGCCGCATCGCTGCTTATGCCAAAAGCGCTGCCGGCGGCGCTCATGAGTTTCTGGTATTTTAGAGTGTCTACATTCGAAATAGCATAAAGAATTATAAACAACCCGAGCAGAAGTGTAATCAGGTCGGCATAAGTTATAAGATATCTGTCCTTATCGCTCTCTTCCTGGAACATGGATTCGCCGTCATCTAGGAGGCGAGTATTCTTTCCTGTTCTTTTTGGGGAAGCATGCTTATAAGTCTGGCTTTCACCACCGAAGGTATGTCGCCGCTCTGAAGCGCCAGCACTCCCTCCAAGGATATCTCCATCATATGTTTTTCTTCTAAATGACATTGTTTTAATTTATCACCAATTGGTAACCAGATAAGATTCGCACTAAAGACTCCCCATAATGTGGCTATGAACGCCGAAGCAATATTGTGAATGAGACTGTTCGGATCGCCGCCTGCCTGGGCCAGCGTCATAACAAGGCCCATTACAGTTCCAAGTATGCCCATCGTGGGAGCATAGCCTCCCATTTTAGTAAAAATAAAGATATTAGACAAATGCCTTTCCTGCATGGCTTTAATTTCAGCGTAGGCTATATTCTGAATCGACTCGGCATCAGTCCCGTCTACAATCAGCCGCACCATCTTTCTCGAATAAATAAACTCAAGTCTGTCCAGCTGGCTTTCCAGCGCCAGAAGTCCTTCTTTCCTGCAGAGGATTGAAAACTCAATAAAGCGGGAAATGAGTTCAGTTATATCATACTCGGGAGGGAAATAAGCCAGTCTCCACAGCGAGAATATCTTTCTGAATTTATCAAATCCGAAGCCGATTATTACCGCGGCAAAGGTTCCCCCGAATACAATTACGAGCGGGGGCAAAAGAAAAAGCGCCTTAATGGAGCCGCCTTCAATTAGGAAGGCTCCAAAGATGGAGAATACTCCAAGTATAAGTCCGTTTATTCCGCCCAGTTTTTTCAGCATTACATGTAATCCAGAAGAGACTTTGGTAAAACCATTGCTGACATTTTATAGGAAAGATCCAGGTAGTACTGCCTGTTCTGCAGGTCAATTACAGCCTTTGTCACATCCACGTCTTTTTCCTTTGAAAGCAGCTCTTTTAATTCGAGCTGCTGACTGTCCAGAAGGTCGTGCGTTGAACTCAGGCGGTTTATAATGTCTCCGCCGGTTGTAAGCTGGTTGGAGAGACTGTCCTGAAATGACTGTACAAGGGCAACATCACTGCTGGAAGGGACAGTGCCGCTCTGCAGGCTGTTTTTTACGCGTAAAAGTGTATTGAAAATATCTGAATGTGTGCCCGGGGGATCAGATGCCACCGGCAGTGTCCCAAATAAATCGGAACCGGGAATGTTAACAGTCTGCTCCATATACTTGCTGATCCTGGTTTTCTGCTGCCCGCTTGTTGAGGCCACATTCTGCTCAATTCTGCTGCCGTTTAAGCCGTAAGGCTTTGCCGAAAAATCGGTTCCGCCAAACAGGTATTTCCCGTTAAACTGACTGTTTGCAAGATCCATCAGCGTATTTATCGTCAGGTCTATCTGCTTTGCATACGCCTGATAGTTGGGAGTATTGACGGGGTTGTTTGCATTTGTAAAAAGCACTAGTGTATTTTGAATTTCATTCTGCATTCCTTCCATCACACTGGTCGTAGTCTGCATGAAAGCCTGGCTGTCTTCAACATTTTTTGTATAAGTTTCCCCGGTCTGCGCCTGATCCTGCAGATTGAGAACCCTGGTAATTCCGCTCGGAGAATCTGAAGGCCTGTTGATCTTTGAGCCTGTAGCAATCTGTGTCTGAAGTTCCGAGACCTGCTCTTTATTCTTGTTGAGAGTGGCCAGGTAGTTTGCTGAGAGTATTGAATCTGAAATTCTCATTTTTACACCATATTTAATAATGTCTGGAGCATCTCATCGGCTATTTTGATGAGTTTTGCAGAAGCATCGTACGACTTCTGGAATTTAATAACGTTTGTCATCTCCTCGTCAATTGAAACGCCGGAGAATGAAGACTTCTGGTTATTCAGCTGGTCCAGAACGAGCTGGTTAGACTCGGAGCTCTGATCGTTTAATTTCTTCTGAGTCGCGATATCGCTGATAAACGAGTTATAAAATTCGCTGATTGTCTTTCCGTCTATCTGCTTTTGGTCTGCAAGTTTTGCAATATTAATTGCATTTTGCGAATTGCCGTCATTTCCAGCAACTGCGGAAGCTGCAATGGCATTGGTATCGGGGTTAAAGCTTAAGACGCCACTACCGCTATTGTAGCCGGTAAAGAAGTCGGCATTAGTTACACCGTTAAGTCCAAAGCCGCCCCTGTGCACCGCATTAACCGAGTCCATTAGGTTCTGTGCTATCGAATTAACACTGTCCTGATAACTTGTAAGCTGATTGTTATAAAGGTCCATGCTCGCATAAATTTCGCCGCCTGTAAGCGCAGCCGTAGCGCTGCCGTCATCAGTTACAAGCGCGAGTTTTCCATTAACATTAACAGCCTTAAAGGCCGTGGCGCTGTATTCATCCACGGCAAAGATGCCGCCGATGGAAATGCCCACAGAGCCCTGGTCATCAGCGTGAACATTTATATTAACCAGCTTGCTCAAGGCGTCTATCTGTTTGTCGCGCCTGTCGTAAAGATCATTAGCCGCCTGGCCTGTAGCCTTGGCCGATTTTATCTGCCTGCTTAAGTTCTGAATTTCCTGTATGGTGGAGTTCATTTCCTGAACTTTTTCACCCACCTGCCCGTTCAGGTCGCTTCTTAAAATGTCCAGTCCGTCGTGAATGCCTTGAATTTTAGTGCTCAGCCGACCGGCTGCCTGAATGACGTTATTCCTGAGCGGCGTTGAGTTAGGCGTTGAAGCCAGCTCATCCCAGGAATTGTAAAAAGAAGATATCAGCCTTGAAAGGCCGAGATCCGATGGTTCTGAAAACAGGCTTTCAACCTGGCCTAGGACCTGCGAGCGCTTATCAACGTCTGCAAACTTCTGGTTGTAGCTCCTGATCTGAACGTCTGTCAGGGTATCTTTTACTCTTGCGATGTCATCAATTTTAACACCTGCACCGAATTCCCCAAAATTGGTTACATCAGGGCGTTCGCTTCCAAAGACGACTCTCTGGCGTGCATAGTCGGGATTGTTCGCATTAGACACGTTGTGAGACGTGACATCCAGGGCTCTTTGATAGACCCCGAGACTGCGGCTGGAGATGTCAAATATTCTTGAAAGACCCATTTTCTTTACTTTTATTAATTAAACTTTTCTATCCAGTAATGATCTGCGGGCATTAAGTATATGGCTTACGGTTTCTTTAATAAATGCCCTGGAATTTTCGATCAGAAATTTATTCTGCTGATTTATCATGCTTACGCGCGTAATCAGCTCTTTGAGCTCTTTTTCCGTTACTGCAATCTGCCTCTGCGCTTTTATGTCCAGCATACCCCTCGTATGCTCAATAAACTCAGAAAGCTTAAATGTCTTGTTTGCAATTGCGTGCATCTCATAGAGTTCCGAGAGTATTTTAATCCTCCCTTTTTCCCCTTCTGTAACAAAAGACAGCGCCTTTTCCTCTTTTACAATTGAATCCTCAAGTCCCGTGTAATCGAAGTTTACAAGGGCTTTCTGCTTCTGCAATGCAGCCTCAAGCAGCTTGGCGAGGTTATTTTTCTGATTCGCCAGTGACGTCGCAAGCTCTTTTATTTCCATTTTTATCCGTTTAGATGCTTTAAATACCCCAAAACACGGGATATATAGTTTTTGGTCTCATTAAAGGGAGGAACCCCGTTATACTTTTCCACATTTCCGGGTCCCGCGTTATAAGCCGCCAAAGCGAGCTTTAATTCCCCATTATATTGTCGAAGCAACCCGGCCAAATATTTAGTGCCGCCGTAAATATTTTCTTTGGGATCCCATACATTTTTAACTCCCATGGAGCTTGCTGTGGAATCCATGAGCTGCATGAGCCCCTTGGCATTCGAAACAGAACGGGCTTTGACATTTCCGGCTGATTCGGCAAGTATAACTGAACGGATTATATTTGAATCCACGCCGAAATCTTTGGATGCCTGCTCTATCGTATCCTCAAATTTGCCGATCCTGTTCATGGAACTTTTAGATGGTTCTACTGCAGAATTGGCTGCGCTCCCTTTTATTTTAATGGGATCTGAACCCGGAATATCCGACTCTTCCGTTGTATCATCTCCCTCAGATGCTGGATCTATTTTTGAAGGTCCCTTGTGGCCCGGATGTTTAATTGCCGGAATTCCTGCACCTGTATCCAGGTCCTCACCCGTAAGTTTCTTATAAAGTTTTGCTGCTACGCCAAGGCTTTGATTCTTTGAAATAAACGAAGAGAGCTCTCCTTCAAACAGGCTTTCAAAAGTGTCGCCGCCATAGCTCTCGCCGCCGAACATCCCGTCGGTTGTTTTCGTCATAGATTTGAGCATCATGGACGTAAGCATGCTTTCAAAGTCCCTCGAGGCCTTGGCAAGCTTCTGCTTCTGTTCCGGACTAAATCTGTCGTTTATGCCGGGAGTGCTGGTTATGTGTTTTTCTTCGTTTGTTATTTTCAGGTCCATATTAAACTCAGGCCTTAAGCCGGTATTTAATTACATTATTACCAGTTCTGCTACAAGTGCTCCGGCTTCTTTCAAAGCCTGGAAAATAGCAATTATGTCCCTCGGGGCTACTTTAAGCGAATTAAGCGCCGCAGCCACTTCCTGTACCGTGGCAGCCCCGCTCAATGCTACCGCCCTGGTTGAATCTTCCTGCTGGTAGGGTACAAGATTATTAAAGAATATGGTGGATCCGTTTGAAAATGATCCCGGCTGCGAAATAACCGGGTAAGAACGTATATTAATGCTCAGGTTGCCGTGCGAAATTGTAACGGGAAGTATTTTAACGTTGCTGCCGGCAACCACGGTACCCGTTCTTTCATTAAGAACAACCTTTGCCGTTACATCACTCTGCACCTGAATGGCTTCCAGCTCAGCCAGAAATGAAGTTAAATTACCCTGCTTGTCTGCGGGCACCTGTACGGTTATCTCGGCTGCATCCAGGGCTTTGGCAATTTCGGTGCCTGACTTGCTGTTAATTGCAGCGGCAATATTGTTTGAAGTGGTATAATCCGGATCCCTCAGCATTATGCTTACCGTCTGACCTGCACTGGTGTTAATGGATACGGCTCTTTCCAGAATTCCGCCGCGTGGAATTCTGCCCGTAAGTGAATGGTTCTTGGAGATCCTGCCGCCTGAAGGCGTATTAATATCGTATCCGCCCACGGAAATGGGACCCTGTGCAAATGCGTAAACATTTCCATCAAGGGCCGAAAGAGGTGTCATCAGCAGAACGCCTCCCTGAAGGCTTGTTGCATCTCCCATAGAGGCAACAGTAACATCAAATTCAGCTTTTTCCTTCAGACTGCCGTTCAGTTTTGCCGTTACCATTACGGCAGCCACATTCCTGGTCTTCATATCCGTCTGGGGAACCGTAATTCCGAACCTTTTCAGCATGCTTGAAACCGACTGTATTGTAAAGGCCGAGCGGTAGGTGTCGCCCGATCCCGGAAGTCCCACTACGAGCCCGTAGCCCAGTATCTGCTCTGAACCGGTGCCCTTGAAGTAAGCTATATCCTTAATTCTCTGGGCATGCACCTGTCCAAGGGCCGCAAGTAATGCTAAAATGATTATGCTTTTAATTTTCATCTTTAATTCCAAACAGGTATTTCAGGTATTGTAATTGAGTAATTCCGGGGCTTAAAACAGCCAGTGGAACAGTTTTGTCATCCAGCCCGGTTTCTGTGAATCGTTTATTATGCCGTTTCCTTCAAAGGTAATAACCGCTTCTGAAATATTATATGAAAGCACCGAGTTATCAGACATTATATCAGAGCCCCTTACAACTCCCTTTATTGTAATGACCTGTTCTTCACCGTTAATTACAATCTTCCTGCTCCCTTTTATCATCAGGTTGCCGTTGGACATCACTGAATCTATTGTGGCGCTTATTTTTGTCTTGATAAGTCCCGTCGTTTTGGTTGAACCTGAACCGCTGAAATCGTTCTTTGAGCCTACGCCGAGCTTTACCTCGGGGGCTGATTTGGTCCCAAGAGAAGCATTCCCGTTAAAACTTATGTCGCTGCTCCTTCCGGTCTGCGTTTCGGCATTATTTGAAGCCTGGGAAGATTCTACAACAATTATTGTAACCGCATCGCCAACCTTGTTGGCTTTCTGATCGGCAAAAAGCGAATAGTAGGAATTCTGCCTCATATCCTGCGCAGACAGGACTGCACAAAAACTTAAAGTTATATACACAACCGATAATAAACGCTTCATAATTTCACTCGATTATATTTACACTGAATTGATCGATAACTCTTGCCCTGAAAATTTTCTTGTCGGAAGTTAAAACCCTTATCACTTCCCCTATAGAGCCATCCTGCCGGGCTGTTGCATCCATTGAGATTTCAACATTCCCCCTGAGCTCAAAAGCCCTCACACTGTCGCCCCTTTTAACTACCGGCATTGCCTGAAGCTTTTCTGAGATGAGGGCTTCACCTTCCCTTATGTTAAACTTTGCCCTTGTCCCCATTATCTCTTTTATTTCACAAACAGGAACACCCCTTAGCTTTGCCACGTCCAGGGTTTTTAATTCAAAGTCATCCGCCTTAAGTTCACTTCCAATTGCAAGAGGCTTCTTTGATACCAGGACTTTTTTATAAAGGCTTAATTTTAAGCTTACAAACGACTGGGAAACTGCCTGATCCTTAGTCGTTACAATAACCGGAATGTAAGCCAGGCCGCCTGTAATTTTCAGATCCTTTAACGTGTCTACTTTTATTGTCCCGCCCGCCGGGCTCACGGGCTTTGAGGCAATTTCAAATTCAATTTTCTCTAAGCCTGTGATTTTTTTTGCCAGGAATTTTTCTATTTCCTCTTTCAGCGTGTCTGTAGTCTGAAAGGAAAACACAAGAAAAAACAGCAGGTACAAAATTTTCATTTTAATTATTCCAGGAAAAAAATCTTTTTTTACCGTTTAAGGTTATTAGCCATTGTCATCATATCCTCAACAGTCTTTACTGTCTTGGAATTTATCTCGTATGCTCTCTGCGCTGTAATCATGGAGATCATCTCTTCAACTATATCGACGTTGGAGGATTCTAAGAATGTCTGGTTCAGCTCGCCGAATCCGTTCTGACCTGGTGTTCCTGTAATCGGAGTGCCAGAGGCAGGGCTTTCAATATAAAGGTTATCTCCTACAGGCAGAAGCCCGCCGGGATTCATAAATTTTACAAGCTCAACATTTCCAAGCGTTGTGGTGTTGCCGTTAATTTCCCTGGCTTCAATGGTTCCGTCTTTGGATATAGTAACCCCGGCCACATCTTCATTAAGCGTAATACCCGGTTCAAGCGTATAGCCGTTTGCAGTAACCAGTGTGCCGTTGGAGGAAACCTTAAACGACCCGTCGCGCGTGTAGGCAAACGTACCGTCGCTTTTTCTTACCTGGAAGAAGCCTTCTCCCTGAATTCCCACGTCAAGCGGGTTGCCCGTGGAGTTAAGGTCGCCCTGAGAAAAAAGTTTCTGTGTCGATGCGGGCTGAACGCCGTTACCAACCTGTATCTGAACGCTGGTTTTTTCATTCGTGGTCTGATTACCTGTAAACTGGGGGTTAATGGAAACCTCCTGGTACATCATATCCTTGAACTCAGCTTTGTTTTTCTTAAACCCGGTTGTATTAATGTTGGCAATGTTGTTGGAAATGGTTTCAATATTAACCTGCTGCGCAAACATGCCGGAGGCTGCTGTTCTTAATGCTCTTGTAGACATATTCCGATCTCCTTGTTCCCGAGCCGCCGCGGCTCAGACTTTTAATTAAACTTTCCCAATTTCAGTGGCTTTACCCAGAGATTCATCCAGGTAGTTCATCATTTTCTGGGCAGTTTCAAATTCCTTGCCCAGCTCAATCATCGACTGCATTTCGAGGATTGCGTTTGTGTTGGATTCTTCCAGGTATCCCTGATGTATCTCGTAGGTTCCCTCCTCAGCCTCAGGAGCATTGCCTTCTGTATCCAAAAAATTCAGCCCGTTCTGTCTCTGCATCTTTGAAGGGTCTCCGAGCTTTGTAATAAGAAGCTCATCTACTACGGTCTCGCCTACTTTTATCTCGCCTGATTTTGTAACACTTATATCCTGCTGCTGGTCAAAAGTAAATTCCGAAAGGTCAATTTCGCCCCTTTTTCCCATTACCTTCTGCCCTTCCTCATTGACGAGGAAGCCTTCATCTGAAATTCTGAAGCGGCCGTTACGTGTATATTCAGCGTTTCCATTTTCGTTTTTTACCGAGAAGTACCCGTCCCCGGAAATTGCCATATCCAGCGCATTTGAAGTCTGGTTAAGGTTTCCCTGTGTATAATCCGTAAGCTGCTTTACCGGGGCATCAGCTATCCTCGACATAATTTCAACAAAGGGCATCTCGCGCTTGAAGCCCGAGGTATTAATATTGGCCAGGTTATTTGCCACAATCTGCATATTCCTGTCCTTATAGCCCAGGTTCTGCGAAATATAGTACATCCCTTTTATCATAAGCCACCCCTGAAGTTTTTTCCGTTAATTTTGTATACATATGCCAGAAGTTCGGCTACCACCTGGTAGAGTTTTGCAGGAATTTCATCGCCAACTTCCAGCCTGTAAAGAGAATCAAAAAGCAAAGGATCTTCCTGAACCATAATCCTGTTTTCTTTTGCCACGTCCACTATCCTCTCTGCCAGCTCTCCCTGTCCTTTTGCAATCACCCTGGGGGCGGCATTTTCGGCACTATTATAGCCCAGGGCTACGGCGCCTTTTCTATGTCCTGACTTATACTCTGACATTTACCTGCCGTACAATTCCATCCGGCACCTCAACAGTGCGGCCGGCGTTTCCAAAACTCAGGCGCGGCAGTACGTTCAGCCTGCCGAGTGAAGTCAAAAGCTCTTCCTTATTAAGGTCGAGTTTTCCGGCAGCTTCTTCTGAAGCGCGGAAAGCCGCATTCAGATTCTGGCCCGAAAGAAATCCGTTAATTGTTACTTTTCCCAGCAAAGTCGGGTTCATCTCAAGCTTTATCTTATATGACTTCTGCCCTGCCTCATTCATATCGTCCTCAAGCCTGTATCCGGCCATTTCAAGCTCATCACCCGATTTAATGATAATAAAACCGGGATAAACGCCCGTTCTGGCGTAACAGGCTCTCAGCATGTTAAACCTTACAAGGGTTTCCTTAAGTCCTGCGAGCTCCTGCTTTATGTTTTCGCTTAGAATTTCCATTTCGCCGGACTCACTTAAAAGGTCCTCAATCCGGGCTGAAGATTTTTCCTTTAACTCAATGGCGCTTAGTTTTTCAGACTGCGGCATTTCCAGTACAAGCGCCCTGTTTATACGCGATATCACCCCGTCCGGCAGTCCCATGGAGTTAAGCCTTTTAACAGAGCTTAAAATATCCTCAGCCAGGGTTTCAACAGGATACTGGAAGAGTTTTGCAAAGGACTTATTCAGGAAGGATCCCCTGCTGTCGCCGGTTAAAATCATCTGTATAAAGAGGCTTAACTGCTGCTCATCCAGCTTTATATCCTCTTTTTCCAGCAGCTCAATTATTTTTTTTAACTTTGATTTTACTACCGGCTTTTCTTCCTTTAAGAATGCCTTCAGTACTTTTGAAGAAATTTCAGTTTCCGTTATGCCAAGTTTTGAAAGAACCAGTGCAATACTGCTTTCATTCAGCATTTTTGCTGAAAATATCCTGTCAAGTGAAAGTGTAAAGGGGTTAAGTCCTGTTACCTTTGCAATGAGCGTTTCACCGGCGTTTACACTTACGGGCAGTTTCGCCTGAAAAACATTTCCTTCAATGAGCAGCTTATAGTTTCCGTTAGACTTTTCAAGAACAGAAACTTCCACCACGGAATTTTCCGCTGGCAGAAGCTTTGGCACCAACTCAGCCTCCGAAGCCATAAGGCTGCTTAGCTGAAGCCCGGTTATATTAATAACCTGACCGATCATTCATGCGCCTTTTCAAACGCCCTTAACCTTTGTGCCAGCATCAGCTCTCCGGAAGGTACCGAGATCTTCTTTGCGTGCTTGCGGAGGAGGGCATCATCCTCAAGGTCGCAGGCCGGATCGTACTGAAGTCTCTTTCTTACCTTATCCGACTGGCTTTTTGTATTACGCCTGAACTTACCTTCGCTTCTTAATTTTGTTATGTTCTTCTTGAATTTTACTTTTTCAGCCATTCCTATTTTAAGTTTTCTTCTTCTCCAGTAAACAAAAAGCGCTGCAAGGAGCGACAGGTCAACCAGTACGAAAACTTTCAGGAACAGCCCGTCATCTTTTTTCGGCGGCCCGCTTTTAAGAAATACCTTTTCCACTGCCGGGGCTTTTGTTTGCGGCGTCTTTTCGGCAAGAGACTTTTCGTTCTTTAAGGATGCGTTTTCCACATGGCTGTCATTAGGAGTCTTGTTTACAGCAGAGGGGTTCTTCTCATCAACCAAGGCAGACTCAGGTTTATTTCCTCTTGCCTTTATCTGATCTATCTGGTTACGAACCAGCTGCTTTAAGTCGAGCCTGGCATCCTGTTCTCCATAGCATAGACAGGAACCGGCCAGTATGAAAGCTATTATTACCGGAACGGAAAAGGCTCTCATTGTATTTTTCTTCTCCTGAGTGGAAATTTCATTTGTATTACGGAACTGTTTTTCTGGAACGACTCAATACTGAAAGTACCTTCGTGAATTCTCATTATATTATCAATAATCTTAAAATTCAGATTCGGAGAGCGCATCAAAGCTTCCCTGCTTCCGGAAGTGAAGGAAGTGATCTGCGCAGTGTTGATAACCTTTACCACTATGCTTTCGGAATAATACCTCGTCTGGATTATTATTCCTCCGCCTTTGGTGCTGTTAGCTTTTATTATGCTCATTACGTGGCTTAAGAGCTGATAAATGTAGCTCGGATGGCTGATTACACTCGGCGTATCATTTTCAAAATCGAGCAGGCACTCGATATTTGCGTTTTCCAAAGACGACTTCACCAGGCTGTAATATTCGCTGATGATGGCGTTAAGATCGCATGGGTAAACTTTTACTTTTTCTTCATTCAGGCTGGAAAATTTCACCAGGCGGTTAATGACAAAATTAATTTTCTTTACCTGTTCTTTTACTATATTAGCCGCCTTCTGGTCCGATTCGTCACGGCTTAAAAGGTCAGTATAGCTTAAAATAACCTGCAGAGGCGACTTGATATCCTCTACAATTCCTTCTGTAAGCTCGCCTATGGCAGAAAGCCTGAAGTCGTTGGAAAGCTTTGCCTGGTATGTCTGAAGTTCATTATAAGTTTTGTTAAGCTTTTCCCTTAAGAAGATTTTATCCATGCGCGCAACGCAGGCGCTTAAAATAATCTGTATTGTGTGACTTTCCAGTTCATTAAAGTTTTCCTTGGAAAGTGTTGTCAGAATGGCCAGAATTCCCCGGCACTGCCTGTCTTCTATAACGGGAAAAAATAAATAATTTAATTTGGGACCTGCTACTGTATAGTTATTGACTTCAGGAATGACAGTTGGTTTTCCGCCTTCAAAAACCCACTCCAGAATTCCTTCTTTATAGACGTTATTAACCATCGAAACAAACTCCTGCTCCTCATCATTGTCAAAAGGGAACAGGCTCGACCTGGTTTCATCGAAAAGGAAGAAGTTTGCATTTTTCAGCGGAACCAGCCTTTTAAGCGCAAGCTTAAGAACTCTTGAAACCTCCTGAATACTATCGGCAGCGGAAATCTGTTTTTCCATTGCAATAATATTCTGCACCATATGATGGTACTTTTCCAGAAGGCTTCCTGCTCCAGATTCCGGCTGGTTTGCCAATGAAGGCAGAACAGGCTTGTCCTCTTCAGACGAGCGGGAAGTAAACTGCAAAGAAGTAAAAAACGGCTCGTAATTATATGTATTGTCTTTAAGAAGTCTCAAAACTAAATCCTCAATGAATTTGCTTCCTGAATGAAGAGGTCCTTATAACCCGCAATAAATTTATCCAGCTGGGCAATGTCGCTGAACTTAAAGGCATCCATAATGGACTCGTCCAGAAGATATTCATCATCCCAGTAAAAATGTCCCACATTCAGCTTATGCGTTGCATAGTCTGCAATATGAACAATTGATGTAAGCGTCTTATTCTCCTGCGCCAAAGAAGGAGTATGGTGATTTAATATGGTATCGCATAAAGCCAGGGGAAGATTCCACTTCGATGCCAGAAAACGTCCGATTTCCTGATGGCTTAAGCCCAGAGTGTCGAATTCGGCTTCCATATAGCTTATTTTGTTTGTAGTCACCTTATCGCAGATGACAATGAAATTTGTGTGAAAATATTTATGTATTACGGGAATACCCAGATCGTGTATCAGACCCGCCACGAAAGCCTCTGAGCCCGAGCGGTATCCCAGGTCCTCTGCCAGCTTCTTTGAGGCAAGGCCCGTCATAATTGAATGGAGCCAGAAGTCTTTCTGGTTAAGATTTTTGTCTGTTTTATTCTTAAAGGATTCAACCATTGAAAGCGCGGTTACGATATTTTTAATATCCTGATAACCGATAATCAGTATGGCAAAATCGATGGTTGAAACTTTTCTCGGCAGCCCGTAAAGAGGCGAATTTGCAATGGACAATACCTTTGAAGCTATTCCCTGGTCCCGGCCTATTACCCTGGCAAGCTCTGCCGTGGTTGTAGAAGGTTTTTCCAGCAAGCGTGAAATTTCCATCATGATCGTTGGAATAGCCGGCAGATTGTAAACGTTTGATAGTACCAGCTCGGTTTTTTCTCTTTTTTCCTGCCTGTTAAATAATTCGATATCCATTGTTCTGTTCTGCTGTTTATGTTAGAAATTATGACTTATTCTGATTTGTGCTTATATCTGAATTGTATCCACCTGACTAAGGAAAGCATCCTTATAGCGCATTATAAAGTTTTCCAGGAATTCCTCGTCTCTCAGGTTAAGCGTTGAAATAATAGTTTTATCCAGTTCGTATTTTTCATCCCAGAGGAAGCTGCCCGAACCAAGTTTTATTGTCATATAGTCAGCCAGGTGTACAATTGCAGCTAAAGGCTTATTTTGTTCGGCGCATGAAGGCGTATGATGGTTCAGTATTGCATCGCTGAGCGAAAGGGGCAGATTCCATCTCTGTGCCAGAAGGTTTCCAATCTGCTGGTGTTCCAGGCCGATTGTCTCCTGCTGTGCTTCCGTATAGCTGATGTTTTCTTGCTTTACGAGCTCCTGGATTTTTACAAACTCATTGTTGAAATATTTATGTATTACCGGTATTCCCAGATCGTGCAGAAGGCCTGCTGTAAAAGCCTCTCCAGTAAAATGGAATCCCAGGTCGTCTGCAATCCTCTTGGCTGCGCTGGCAGTAAGTATTGAATGAGTCCAGTAATTCTTCTGGTTCATGTTCTTATCGCCTTTATTCTTAAAGGCCTCCATCATTGAAAGGGCTATGACAATATTTTTAATATGATCGAAGCCCAGTATGATAATGGCAAAATCTATAGTTGAGACTCTTCTGGGCAGTCCGTATAAGGGACTGTTGGCCACAGTCAGAATTTTCGTAACGAGCGCCTGGTCGCGGCTGATAACTTTTGCAAGTTCAATGGCGCTTGTATTAGGGTTATTTAAAAGTCTGGTAACTTCCATCATTACCAGAGGTATGGAAGGCAGGTTATAGACTTGAGCAAGTGTCGACTTGCTTTTTTCTTTTCTTTTCTGGAGTTCGGGCGTCACTTCAGTCATACTGTTTTACGAGCTTGTGTTTAAGTTCCTGAATTATTTTAGAATGTATCTGCGAAACGCGCGAAACCGTAATATTCAGAACCTGAGCAATTTCCTTGTAATTCAAATTCTCGTAATAGTATAAAGTTAATACCAGTCTGTCCCTTTCTTCTAATTTTTTAATTGCGTTTAACAGGAGTTCTTTTGCTTCACTTTTATCCAAAATTTCATCGGGCAGTTCATCCTCATTTGGAATTACTTCATAAAGCATATAGCCGTCTTCCTCGTCGTATGAGTTATTGAGGGAGACGTTGATATAAGTAGTATCGCCCTCGGCGCCGTTGGCGCTCCTGGGTTTTATCTGGATTTTTCTGAGTTCGTCAATAATTTTGCCGCGGATCCTCTGTATTGCATACGTTTCGAACTTCGTGCCGTATTCAGGGTCAAACCTGTCTATGGCTTCGCTTAGTCCCTCAATCCCAAACTGGAAGTAGTCCCTGTCGTCCACAATGTTCAAAGAGATGAACTTGGAATTGTGAATGACATAATGAACCAGATTGGTATAGTTCATCATAATCTGCTTTTTCAAGTCAGAATTGTTGGATTGCTTAAATTGAGTCCATAAAAGCGCAGTATTCATAGTTACTGTCCTCTGCCAATGTTATCTGAAAAACTTTTCTTTTTGGAAACAGCCATTTTGTTTATCGACCTGATAAAAACCAGATACAGAAGACTTAGCATAATGGTTGAGGCGACAAACAAAACCAGGGAACGGATAAGAATATCCTGGATTGCCATTTCTTTTTGCCCGAAAAAAATGACTGAAATAAAAAAAACCAATAACCCTATTTGTACGATAATCTTATTCATTTCATCTAGTAATTTTTTGCTTAGAAGTGCAAAGAATATACCACCGGAATTTCAGCCCGCAGGATGAGAAAAAGTGCGAATTTGGAGTATTTTCGGCTTAATTTTATTTGAGGAGGTTTGTCACTTGGCGATTATTAGCCACGTGTTCGATTTTGGGACAGACAGGGGCGGATAAATACCCTACATGTTAACGGCATTCCGCCCTCTTTTTAAAGGATTTTTTTATCTCTTGTTACTTCCTTTCCAGCCAGTCCAGCACTCCGGAGATAAATGTCAGCGGGTGGGGGGGACACCCGGGTATGTAAAGGTCAGACTTGAAGTCTTTAAGAAACGAGCGGTCAATTTCTTCAGAATCCTGGAAGATGCCGCCGCTGATGGCGCAAACACCAAATAAAATGACGATTTTGGGGCTTGGAACGGCTTCATATGTGTCATAAAGCGCTTTAGACATTGCTTTTGATATCGGTCCTGTTATTACAATTCCGTCTGCATGACGCGGCGAGGCTACAAATTCAATTCCGTAGCGCCCAAGGTCGAAATTCACATTGCCCAGCGCATTTAACTCCAGTTCGCAGCCGTTGCACCCGGCAGCCGATACCTGTCTCAGTTTGAGAGAGCGTCCGAAGTACTTTTTTATCTTCTCCGATGCAGCCTCCGGCCTTATCAAAGGGCTTTTACCATCTGTAATTAGCCCTTCACGCGATGAGGAGGTCATGTGATATTCCGGCGTAAAACTTATAGCTCCTTTTGGGCATGCTTCCGTGCATATGGAGCAGAATGTGCATTTACCCAGGTCTATTCTTACCGGATTGAGTAAAATTGCACCCGCGGGACAGGCCCTGGCGCACTTTTCCCATTCTTCAGCAGTTCCCTTTGAAGCATCAATCTTAGGCATACCCCTGAACAGCTCGGGCAGTTTTGCATTTTGTAAATCTTTTATTGCCGGCTCACCCTGAGCCAGACGGATCTTTAAGCCTTTATACATGGTCAAATTAAAGTAAAATGTTAAAAATTATCCTGAATTATCGCTCCTGCTAGAGGTCGTGCCCTGAATACGACAGGTCGAAACTCTTATTGCAAAGCGGGAAATTTGAAATTCCCTCGTTTCTTACTGAAAGCGCCAGGCCGTACCAGTTGTTAAATGACGGATCCTTAACTTTATAGGTTTTAATTTTTCCGTCGCCGCCGGTCAGAATAGCGTGCATTATCTCGCCGCGCCACCCCTCGGTAAGTGAAATTACGCCCGAATTTTCCTTCAAGGGGTTCAGCCCTGATCTAAGTTCCCCCTGCGGGATGTCCACAAATCTTTCCAGTATATATCCCAGAGATTCCTCAATTTCAAGCGAGCGCATCCTGGCGCGCGCAAAAACGTCACCCGAGTCCAGCGTTACCGTCTGCATTGCATGATAACGGTATGCTCCGTATGGGAAATCCGATCTTACGTCTGTCCTGACGCCGGAAGCCCTGGCTGCAGGCCCGACCATTCCGATTTCGCTCGCCCACTTGTAATGCACCTTTCCTGCGGCTTCAAGACGCGACATGACAGAAGTTGAGCTGAACATGAAACCGTTTATTTCACCAACGTCTTTCTGAACCTGAAGAAGATTATCTGTAATTTTCTTTTTGGCGCCCTCTGTAAGGTCGTACATAACGCCTCCCGGTCTTATGAGCCCGCGGCCGAACCTGGAGCCAGAGATGAGAAGAAGACTGTTAATTACGAGTGTCCTGAGCCTTCCGTATGAAGCCGCCCCGATGGCAAAACCCACGTCGTTTGCTATACCCGAAAGCCCCGAGAGGTGCATTGCAATTCTTTCCAATTCCTCGGCAATGGAGCGTATTACACTTGCCCTTAGTGAAACACCTGTTTTGGACAAAGCTTCCATGGCAAGTGAATATGCCAGGCTGTGGCCTACGGTTGTATCGCCTGCAATCGATTCAACAAGTATTGCGCGCTTATTATCATCCTGAGTAAGAAGGAGCTTTTCCACGCCCCTGTGCTGGAAGCCAAGATTTATTTCCAGGTGGTAAACCAGTTCCCCGTGGCACTGGAATCGGAAATGCCCAGGCTCAATTACACCCGCGTGTACCGGCCCCACTGCAACTTCGTGCACCTCGTCGCCTTCCATCCTGTAGAATTCATAAGGGATATTGCCTAAAATTGTATTCTGCTTTCTGACGGGACGGAGCCACGGGTGCCCCTCAGGAACAATCAGTGAGTTTTCAGCCAGCTCGCATTCAAAATAGTTTGTATTTGGAAATTCATTTGCAAAGCTCGTAAAGCGTTCACTTCCCTTGGGAAAAACGCCTGTTATGAGATATATCTGCGAAGTTTCATTGTTACCCGCAACGGCAAGAACTTTTTTACTTTCACCGGAGGCTTCAATGGCAAAAAGCCCCATCATGCGGCTTCCCTCGCTTAAAGTCTGCCTTAATTCAGCTTCAAATTCCAAAACCGGCAGTTCAGGAATTGCGGACAATTCAAAAGGCCTCTGGTTCTGTACAGTCAAACGTTTCATCTGGTCAATTCTCCTGCAATTTGATTTATTACACCCGTCAGCGTACCCGGCAGAAAAAGACCCGCTAAAGCCAGAAGCAGCAGAAGGGCCAGAGCCGAAAAATGTGATATGTTGAACTTTTCATCCATATTCGTGCTTTTTTCACCCTCAGAGCCGCTTTTTCCGTATAAAATAGAAAACGTCTGCCGGCTCATACCTATGAAAATAAACAGCAGGATAAAAAGAACAACAACAAGCAGAATAAATCGCTCTGCCTCAACAAGCCCCCGGAAGATCATGAGCTCACTGAAGAAAAGTCCGAATGGAGGCATTGCAACAACAGCCAGAAATGCCATCATAAATAAAATCCCGGTCCACCTCATGTTTTTAAGTACCGCCTTTACATCCGCGGCTTCACGCGACTTGTAGGCGCGGTGTATATTGCCGGCCATTAAGAACATTGCCGTTTTGTTCAGCGAGTTATAAACCATGTGCAGCATTGCTCCAACCAGGGCCACACCGCCTATGCCTGCACCCAGAACAATAAGACCTATGTGCTCCACGCTTGAATACGCAATCATTCTTTTATAGTTGGTTACCCTGAACATGAAAATAACGGCAACCAGAAGGGAAACAACTCCCCCCGTAATCATCAGTACCTGCGCAAACTGGTGCACCTGTGTTCCGGCTGTTATCTGCAGGAGGCGGAATATTCCGATCAGCGCCGTGCCGCTTAAGGAAGCTGATACAAGGGCTGCAACGGGACTCGGTGAGTTGCTTAAGGCATCAACCTCTCCCGGGTGCATCGGTGCAATTCCGGCCTTTGTGCTTAAGCCCGCAAAAATAAATATGAAACCCGCCTTGAGCCATACGAGGTTAAGCCTGGAGGAACCTTCTATTAAGTCGCTTAGGAAAAGTCCCTTTTCAAAAATACCAGTCCCTTGTGCCGAAAGCGCCAGGAAAAGAATTCCAATGAACGCAAATGCAATGCCTACGGAAACAAGAAATAAGTATTTCCACATGGCTTCCAGCGACTCTTTGTTGCGGTAGTAGTAAATAAGAGGCGCCACACACAGCGTCGTCGATTCAAGCGCCACCCAGTAAAGCCCCAGGTGGTTGCTCACTAAGGCCAGCGTATTTGCAAAAAGGTACAGATTCATCATGCTGAAGAAGATCCTTCTGGACTTTTCAGGGCTGTATGTGGTGGACTGGTTAATAAAATGCCATGAGTTCAGCATTACCCAGAAGTAGACGTGCGAAAGCACCAGCAGGAAAAGCTTTGTAAAAGCATCCCATCTGAACCACGGCGACACCAAAGGCGTGGCAAATCCTGTAAAGATCAGATACGAAGTAACAAGATGGATTATTGCAACCAGCAGCGAGAGCTGGTACTTCCGTTTCTTGCTGCCGCGTATAAAAAACACTCCTCCGGCTAAAAGCGGAAGGATTAGTATGTAAAATAAAACGAGCATCTTATAAAATGTTAAGGTTTAGTTTTAGGTAAAAAAGAACCCCCAATGGAATTCTTACCTGTTATTAATTTTTCAGTTTGTCCAATGCCGAAACTTCATCTGCAGCCAGTGTAGAGGAAATCTTATTTATTGCAATTCCCATTAAGAACACCACAACAAAAATGTCCAAAAGCATTCCCAGTTCAATCAGAAACGGCATTTCCGATGCAACGGCAATGCCTAAAAGGAAAATGCCGTTTTCCATTACCAGAAAGCCTATTACGTGCACAATCAGCTTCTTCCTGAAAATGATCACATAAAGCCCTATTACCACGCTTGAAAAAGCCGCCGCAAATGGTATCGGGTCTACAGCTGCGCCTTTTGTAATAATATTGCTGAAAACAAAAACCGCAACCATCGAGAAAACCGAAAGCAGCAGGAAGTTGAACTGCTGGATGTTGGATTCAATTGTTGTTTTAATTTCCAGTTCGTTTATGATCTTCTTTTTAATGTACCTGGGTATCAGTATCGCCTTTACTACAAGAATTGTAAGAGGCAGTATGAGCGTAAATGCCGAAAGATGATTCAGAAGCGGAAGCATTACAATAAAGAACAGCAGTATGCTCTGAAGTACAAATACTTTTAAGTATGCCGTTACCCTTGTAGTAGTTGCCAGATATAAAAGGCTCAGGCAGAATAATATGTTTAATACGTTTCCCATTGCTTAAAACTTATTTCCTGAAGAATGAATAAATCAGAAGGTTAAGAATTCCAATTGATGCCGCGAAAAGCAGATACTGCGGAATACTCTTCATCTTAAAGCGCCCAACCATCGTCTCAACCCAGACAAGGGCGGCTATCAGCAGCACCATTACCGTAAGATAAACCAGAAATCCTATCACGTAATTTTCAGCGTTGAAGGGATTAAAGAAGTTCGAAGTAAAAGTTGCATAGATCAGAATTTTCAGGTAAGCAGAATACTGATATAAAAACAGGTCCTGCCCCGAGTTGTCGAGTATCATTACTTCGTGGATCATCGTAAGCTCAAGGTGCGTATTCGGGTCGTCAACCGGCATGCGGGAAGTTTCTGTGATCATGAGGAAAAATACCGAAATGCTGGCTACGACTATAAATACCATAAACGACGGATCGTTAAGTGTGATTGAGTGGAAAATGTCGTACATCGAAGTCTGCCCGAAAATAAATGCCAGGCTGCCTAAGGTAAAAAAGTAGATCGGCTCTGCAAAGACCGCAAACGTAGCCTCGCGCGCAGCACCCATGCCTTCAAAGGAGCTTCCAATATCCATGGCACCCATTATCTGAAAAAAACGTGAAAGCCCTAAAAGATACGCAAACAGTATCAGATCGCCGTTAAAACTTATCAGCGGCCTCGTAAAACCTATAGGCAGTATCATCCCCGCAAACAGTATGCTTACGAAGCTTACAATGGGGGACATGCGGCTTATAAAAGATGCCGATTCGGCATAGATCGTTTCCTTTCTCACAAGGCGCCTTAAATCGTAATACGACTGGAAAATTGAAGGACCTATTCTGCCTGTTGAGCGGGCTTTCAGCTTGTTTACTATACCAATAAACAAGGGGGCCGCAAAGATGAAAACCAGATAAATAATTATTTTAGAGAGTATTTCCATTATTTTATGATCTTTTAATATTTCCATAAAAATCCGATTACGCAGTATGCAATCAGCGCAACGAGCATGTATGCAATGTAAACCCTGATGTCGTGCCTGTTAAAGATTCCAACTTTCTGCAAAGCACTGATTATCCTTGAGTAAACCGGCATTACCAGTTTCTTTTCCGTGTAATCTTCCGAGTGCGACTCGAAATAGGCGCCTCTTACGGGAAATATGTCCTGCGGTGCCAGAGTGTGTTCTTTAATCATAAGAATATTTGCCGGAATTGAATTCAGTTCATCTGCATATGAAGAAGCGGTGTACTGCATTCTTGGCGTCAGGTTCTGATATCCGCATCCCCAGGCCTTTGAAACTCTTATTCCGGAAACCTTTGAAGAGCGGTATTTCTTAATTCCATAGAAAATTCCGGCAAAGAAAAACAGAAGCACAAATATTATTGTGATCGGGAAAAAGTCGGGCAGCATATTAAAAGATGCCCCGCCCGAGGCAAGGTGATACCCGTTAAGCCCAAGCCCTTCAACTACTCCTGAAACCAGCCTTACTATAGGTGTGGGATAAAGCCCTATTGCAATGCAGAGCAGTGCAGGTATGCCAATTGAAATGTAATCGGCAGAAGAAACGGTGAACTTCTTAAACTGGCTTCTCTGCGATCCAAGGAACATGATTGAGTTTACTTTAGTAAAGCATGCAGCTGCAAGCCCGCCTACAAGTGCAAGCCCCACGGTTACAAGGAGCATAAAAATAGTGTAATAAGGAGCGAGGTTCCCCGACTTAAAGAGCCCTTTGTAAATAATAAATTCCGAAATAAAGCCGTTTAAGGGGGGAATTCCTGAAATTGCAACAGAACCAATAAGGAAGAAAGCCGTAAGCCAGGGTGCATAGTGCACAATGCCGCCCATCTTTTCTATATTGCGTGTATGCAGGTTCTGGTAAATTATGCCCGAGCCTATAAAAAGCTGGCTCTTGAATATTGCGTGGTTAAGGGTATGCAGAAGCGCGCCTGAAAACCCTAAAACTGCAACTGTCTGGCTGCCGTAGGATATGCCAAGTATGCCGAGGCCTAAGCCCATACCTATAATGCCGATATTTTCAATTGAGTGATAGGCCAGTAGTGTCTTTATGTCGTGCTGAGCAAGAGCATACCAGACGCCGAAGATGGCGCTTATAAGGCTGATTAAAAGAACCGCCCAGCCGATCCAGGGGTCGTTTGGTGTTAAAAATTCAACTACCCTGAAAATTCCGTAAATGCCGAGCTTAATGATTACGCCCGACAGAAATGCGCTCAGGTATGTGGGTGCAACCGGGTGCGCCTTCGGCAGCCAGAAATGAAACGGCATAAAACCCGCTTTGATGCCGAAGCCTATGAAGCCGAGGGCAAAAAGAATATAATATAAATACGACCCGTCATTTGTAATGTGGAAGTCAGAGAAATTCCACGAGCCGGTCTTGCCGTGCAGAATGAGGAAAAACACATAAAGTATAAAAGTTGCCGCGTGCGTTGCCACAAAATAAACAAAGCTTCCTTTCTGCACTTCAGGCTTTTCATTTTCAAATATCATGTTGATATAAGACAGTATTGCCATCAGCTCCCAGAATATAAGGAACAGTACGGCGTGGTTTGCCACAGTAAGCACCTGAAGAGAGATGGTAAGCGTAATGAATGAAAAAACCGGCAGCTTCACACTTTTTCCTGCTTCAATATACGGCTTCTGATAGCTGAAGCTGTATATAAGAACCGGAATGCTTAAGAGCTGAACAACGGCCGTAAAGAAAAGCGCCAGCATGTCGAACCTCAGGCTGAAAAGGCCCCAGGCAGGGTTTTCAAAGAGGCTTATAATTCCGGGGCTTTGAAAAATAAACATGCCGAGTGTTCCTGAAAAGCTTACAATAACGCCTGTAAGCGCAGTAAAGTGGCTGAATGCCGAGTACTTCCTGTCCCCTTTAATTCCGAGGGGCAGTAAAGCGCCCAGGAGCTGAATTATAAGTCCAAATACAAATAAATTCAAAGTCATTTTATTCCTGTTAAACTTAATGTCCGGTTAGCACGCAAGAAAAGCACATGCTAAAGAGAGCTATTCAAGAAACTTTAATTCTCTGCATTTCAAGTTCAGAAACCAGCTTTAAGATGCCGCCTGCTGTTTTACGGTTTTTAAGAGCCAGGCGGAATTCTTCTTTCGAAAGCAGATAGCTCAGATGCGCAAGCATGTACAGGTGCTGCTTTATTGTCTGAGAGACAAGCAGAATAAGGGTATGCACAGCTTCGCCGTCGACAGATTCTATATTAAGAGGTTTTTCGGGAAAGAAAAAGCAGACAAGGGGTTTTTCGCTTCCGAGTATAATAGGTATTCTTGGATGGGGCAGGGAGATCCCGTTTCCGATTGCAGTAGACATCAGTTTTTCGCGGCTTATGAGCAGTTCGGTAATTACATTGCGGTCGATGTCTTCCTTTAGCCTGAGCATGCGCACCATCTCTTCGATGTAGTTGCTTTCGGAAAAGCCGCAGTTCGGATAGAATGATTCCTCATCCAGTATTGCAGATAGCCCGTCGAACCTGAACTCGCTGAAGCGCGCCGAATCCGACAGGTTAAGAGGTTTATTGTTAAGCAGCGCCCATTCTATAATGGCCTGCTTGCTGAAACGGACCTTGTCTTGAATTGTTTGGGAAGGGATTAATTTCTTTTTAACTAACTTCTCAATTTCCTTTTTTTCAAGCATCAGAAGGTTCGCAACATCCTTTATGCTTAAATCCATTTACCAGTTTCCAAAACTCTAATCAAACATTCCAAAAATATGCTTCGAAATTACACAAAAAAAACGACATGGACAAACCGGAGGCAATGCCTTATTTTTTAGCTGCCGAAAAAGAGCTCCCAGAACGACTTTTGTTTTTTCTGCTTTTTCCACATTTGCGTGTACTTTTCCTGCGTGGTTATGCCAATGGGGCCCTGGTAAATGCCGCCGTCCTGGAAGCCGTCATAGACTCGTACGGCAATACTGTTTTCACCATTCACAATAAGATTCTTCGGAATATAGTAGCCCCTGAACATCTGGTAGTCGCGGTCGTTTGTGGATTCATCCCGAAAGTCGCCCGTATGGCCAATGAGTTGTCCGTTAAAATAAACTTCATCCTTGTCGTCAATTTTACCCAGCATTAAAACGAGCTGTTTGCCGCTAAGTCCCGCGGGGATAATAACTTTATTCCTGTACCAGGCATATCCGTCGTAGCCCCTGTAGCCCTGTATTTCCCAGAAAGCAGGCACAATAATTTCATTCCAGGCGTTGTCGTTAAAATTCTTATCCTTCCATTCCGGATGGTCGCCTGTATGGAACTTCCAGTAGCCATCGAGTGCAACATCGGGCATTATCGGATATGAGAGCGCAAAAAGACCCAGGTCTCCCGACATTATGCCGCCTCCAAGCTCGGCGTCGTAGACGCGGACAGCAATAATATTATCGCCGTTAAGCCTGAGGAGACTTTCGGGCACATTATATTTTCTTTCTACATTATATGCCGTTTCATAGTAGGGAAGGAATGAGCCTGTAGAACCAACGAGTTTCCCGTTAACATAAACTTCATCCACGTCATCAATGTATCCCATATGAAGGGAAAGGGATTTTCCTTTTAAGGTCGCCGGGCAGTAGAAGTGTTTTCTGTACCAGGCATAGCCGTCGTATCCGTGGAAGCCCTGGTCCTCCCAAGGACTTGGGGCATAGATATCATCCCAGCTTTTGTCGTTACAATCAGTGCGTGCCCATTTCATGTCGTCGCCGATGGAAAATTTCCATTTCCCTTTAAGGCTCAGGGCTTTCCATTCACCAACCTGGCTGAAAGCCTTTTCAGTTACAAGCATCAGGACAGATGCGGCAATTAAGAGTATTTTTATTTTATCTGATTTCATAGCGGCTTAAAAATATAACAATTCCGGGAATTATTCTTTTATTTACCTGAAAATTTTTTTCTGTTATCTTACAACATAGTTCAGAGAATCGGGAGATGCATATTCATTATATATTGCGCTGCACATTCTTCTTACCTTCGGGTCCGGGTCCTTTACCGAGAGGGATTCTATCATTTCCATTCCTTCCGGGTCGCCTATTCTGAAGAGGGCAAGGGCAATGAGAACTTTTGTCGACGGGTCAGTTTCATTTCTCATTTTTTTCAGGAGCGGCTGAACTGCTTCCGGCACCCTGTACAGTCCGGCAAAATATACACAGTTTTTGCTCAGACCATCATTATCCGATTCAATTCCCATTATCATATTGCCTACAGCGTTCATATTTTTTCTCAATGCTTCTGCAGGTGCGGAATTTGCCTGGGCAAATGAGCTGCCTGAAGATAAAAGAATCATCATAAACAAAGCTGCTGTTAAAGATAAAAAGCTGCTGCTTATCATTGCGTTGGGTTTCAAAGTATTGCGTTTCATTTCGGGCCTCCTTGTTGTGTTAAATCATTAAATGATCTTTCTGTCTGTAAACTAATAATTAAGACGGCCT
>JBLNAZ010000202.1:0-24503 GCA_050259615.1 Syntrophomonadaceae bacterium
AGTCCGTACTGAAAAATAAAGGGCAGCCCTTCATTTATAATAAACAGGGTGATCAGTAAAAGAGCTGAGATAGCTGAAAACGCCACCAGCATTAAAATCCGCCTGACACCCTTCTCACCAACAAGTTTCATTAAATTTCCTGGAATGAGTTAACCGTTTTAACAATTTCTGGTCTGGCATAAGCTTAGGACTTTGCAGGTAAAAGTCCGTTTTCTTTTATTGTCTTCTGACCTTCAGGAGAAAGTATATAGTCGATAAAGTTCTTTATTTCTCCCTGCGGCGATCCCTTAATGAGCAGGAATATCGGTCTAGAGAGTTTATAGGTTCCGCTTACTATGTTCTCAATGGTGGGCTGAATGCCGTCTAAAGTAAGGGGTTTTACTTTTTCATTAATAAGTCCGTGGGACAGATAGCTTATTGAATTTGCGTCGTTTGATACGGTTTCACGTATCGTACCATTGGAGTCCTGAATGAGAGCGTCTTTCTTGAGCTGTATGCTGCCGATTATCTTTTCAAAGGATGATCTGGTGCCAGAACCAGCTTCTCTTGAAACCACGGTAATAGGAGCGTCAATGCCGCCTACTTGTTTCCAGTTGGTTATTTTACCGTTAAATATGTCGCGCACCTGGTCTGTTGTAAGG
The DNA here is from genome assembly GCA_050259615.1 of Syntrophomonadaceae bacterium. Lineage (GTDB taxonomy): Bacteria > Bacteroidota > Ignavibacteria > Ignavibacteriales > SURF-24 > JAAXKN01. The sequence goes on from JBLNAZ010000202.1 coordinate 642, forward strand.
TTTATAATTGAGTTCTTTGGGTTTACAACTATAGCAACCCCGTCTTTTGCAACTATAACTGAAGTCAGCCCTTTGGCCTCATCGGGAAGCTGAACCATGTCGGCCATACCGATCTGTGCGGCGCCCGAGTTAGCGGACTGGATTCCAACAGCCGAGCCCCCGCCCTGGACTGTGATGTTTACGTTATTGTGCGACTGCATGTACTGTTCTGCCAGTTTTTCAGCAAAGGGCTGAAAAGCTGTTGATCCGGCAAGCGTAATGGAAGTCTTTGACTTACCGCATCCGAAGACTACCAGAGCCGCAGCTATTATGAAAGATGCATATATTGCTTTTTTAGACATCTGAATACTCCAATTAAAATGAAAAATACGTTGAATTTAACGTTACTATATCTATTAAACTAAAATTCTGCTTTCATTTATGCCGGACGAGCCCGGCTTTATACTAAAAACTTTTTTCATTAATAAAATTAAGCAAATTGAGGTTTGTTTTATATAGGGGAAAGCAAACTTAACAATTTGTTAACATTGGGGTATTCATTGACGGAAATGGGCTCAGGTTGGTCTTTTGGACTGATGCTTTAGCATCCGGTTTCTTTCTTCATGACTTTTATTAGGCATGTCTGCGGTGTTAATAAAAGCACATAAAAAAAGCCGTGATCAATTGACCACGGCTTTTTTTTATTCAACTTTCAAGATAAATTATCTTGCGTAGAACTGCCTTCTGTTATCTACTATTTTGGCATCTTTCTTTAACTGGTTAATCCACTGGCTGAAGAAATATGACTTCTTCTGCTGAAGTAAACCATCCCTGACAGAGTTTCTCTGCATTGCAAACTGTGACTGCTGGAAAGGAGTTCTGCTTGTAACCTGAATGAGATAAACACCTCTCTGACCTTTAACGGGCTCAGAAATCTTGTTTATATCAGCACTCAGAGCCTTCTGTATGAAAGCAAAGTCGCGTCCTATACCAGGAATAGTACCGGCTGGTGCAAAAGTACCTGTAGTGTCAAATTTTGCCTGGCCGCCGAAGTTCTGCGCAGCCTGCTGCAGAGAAGAACCCGAGGCCTGCTTTCTGATCTGTTCTGCGATCTGTGTAGCCTTCTGGAGTTTCTTCTCGCGTATGACCATAGGCTTAATTGAAGCTTTTACATCTTCAAATTTCTTAACACCCGGCTTAACAGCGTCAGTAACCTGCGCAACAACATATCCGCTCTGAGCTTTATAAACTTCGCTTAAATCACCCTTATCGCTTTCAAAAGCCCAGTCGACCATTGCCTTGTTGGCGCCGATGCCCGGGACGAAGCTTGCATCCTGATTAAATAGCGGAGTTTCCATTAATTTGTAATTCATTGTTTTGGCTTCCTGGTCGAAATTGCTTTTCTTTACAAGATAAACAAAATCGTTGGCTGCCTGGTATGCATTGTCTGCTGTTGAAGCTGAAGCCTTTATCTTGTTGACTATCCTTTCAACCACATACTTGCCTGAAATTTTTCCTGTAACCTTAACAATGTGATATCCGAAGTTGGATTTAAAAGGCTTCTGAACGACGCCAACGGGGCCACTGAAGCTTGCGTCTTCAAATTCCTTAACCATCTGTCCTTTTCCAAACCATCCCAGGTCACCGCCCTTTATTGCGCTTGCGACGTCATCAGATTTCTCTTTTGCAATCTTTGCGAAATCGGCACCTGCCTGAATCTGGCTGTATATATCCATTGCTTCCTGCTGAGCCTTGGCTTCATCACCCTTGAAAGGTACGAGAATGTGTGAGGCTCTGACGAATGTTTCGCTCGAAGGAATCTTTGACATAAGCTTGTAAACCACGTAGCCCTCATAAGTAGCATAAGGACCCAAGAGGCTTCCGGGGGCAGCATTGGCAAATGCATCAACAGCTTCAGGAGGAAGCATGTTTGGACTTAAAGTGTCCTTTGTTGCCGGAGCTTCTGAATAGATCTGAGCATAACTCCTGAAGTCTGCCGTATCATTCTTTGATTTGTTCATAAGAGCAACAAGGTTGTTCTTAATAGAAGCTGAATCTTCCCTTGAGGCAGCTTTTGAGAACACTACATACCTCAGTTTCCTCTGAGCGTCTACTTTGAACCTGTCCTGGTTTTCATTATAAAACTTCTTCAGGTCGTCTTCATTTGCTGAGACTGAATTATCGGCTATCGTGCTCAGGTCAACAAGTACATAGTTAGCATTGATCTTTGTTGACTGATCAATAAACCTGCGCTTGATTTCTCCTTCACTGACAGTAAGGCTTGCAAAGAGGTAATTCTGAAGTTTTTCCTGCAGTCTCATCTGTCTGATATTGTCTTCAAGACCGAGGAGGACCTCTTTTTTCTGCTGGCGCAGGGTTGACTCGTATAAAGGCCTGTTGAATCTGCCAGTTGAATCTGTAAACTGTCTTTTAAGAGCTTCGGGAGGGTTGGGCCCGAGCAAAATATCCTGTACTTCCTGGTCAGAAACTTTAATGCCAAGTTTGTCATATTGTTCTTTTACCAGTTCCTGAGTTACCATAGCGTCCCAGACCTGGTCATTGAAGGCATCCTGCTGATCTTCATCAATGTCCTTGCCTGTCTGTTCTTTTTGTCTTTGTCTGGCCTGCTCTAAAAACGCATTAAACTGCTGATACGTAATTTCCTGGCCATTGACTGATCCCACATTATTCCTTTTCTGACCGAAAATTTCGATCACTCTGGAATCTGAAAGAACCATAAAAAGGACAAAAATTCCACCTATCGTAATTATAAATGCCGGAGCAAGACTCCTCATTTTGGCCATCATAGCCATATGTTACACTGCCTCCCGTAAAAAAATTGGATTTTTACACTAAGAAATGCAAATTTACCCACACTTACTAACAAAAGCAATTACTTTTATTTTGGGATTTGTGTATTTTTCTTTGCACATTTCCCCTGAGAATAGTATAAATGAAAAATAACCCAAAAAAATTTAACATTGTCAAGGCCGCACAAAAAAGATTTGCACGGCATGGACTGGCAAAAACCACAATTGAGGAAATAGCTCGCGACCTCAGGATCGGGAAAGCCAGCATTTATCACTATTATGCCTCCAAGGAGGATATATATTACGACGTAATAAGTTTCGAAATTGACAGGTTTACTGCCGAAATCAGGGATATACTGGCTGGCATCGAAATCCCCCAGGCCGAGAAAAGGCTGGCCATGTACCTGGAATTCAAGCTAAAAACCCCGGAAAAATATTCTTTGATATTTGACCTGGTAAAACTGGCATTCAGAGATTTCCCTCTTGAAAAGGATCTTGAAAACCTGCAGAACCTCCTGAAGAACGAAGAATCCGCAATTCTGGAGTTTCTAAGGAATAATATAGATAAAAAGAAACTGAACCCCCGGCTTTCAGTAATGCTCATAAAACAAACCTGGGCATTTGTGCTGGCAGAAACCTTTAATAAAACCCTTTTTGGCGGGGAATTATCAGAACCTTTTCTTCCAGCGGCCACACCAGAGGATGCTGCACTGTTCTGGGAAAGCTATTTCAGGCAGCTGCTCCTTTAATAAATCGCTTCACGGATCTTGGCACTTATATAGTCCATTACCCAGACTACAAAAGCAATCATGAGAACTATCAGGCCAACCTCATTCCACCTGGCTAGTCCCTGATACTGCATGAGCATGGTGCCTATGCCGCCGCCGCCAACCAGACCTATAATTGTTGCCATCCTTACATTAATATCCCACCTGTAAATAGTAAAGGAAAGAAACGGAAGCATTATCTGGGGCACTACAGCGTACCAGACTACCTGTACCTTGTTGGCACCTGTTGCAACTATGGCCTCAATGGGACCCTGTTCAATTCCTTCTATGGCCTCGGAATACAGTTTTGCATTTGATGCTATTGAATGTACCAGAAGAGCTATCATGCCGGCATAAGGACCTATACCCACCCAGACGGAAAAGATAATAGCCCAGATGAGCGGCTCAATGGAGCGGATAAAGTTAAAGACTATCCTCAGCACATAGTACAGGGCAAAAGTAATTTTGTTATCCTTCATCAGGTTCCGCGCCGTAAAAAAACTTAAAAGGAATGTTGGCGGAATAGACAAAAGGGTTGCAATTAAGGCCAGGTAAATTGTTTCAATTATTGCTGAGAGCGCATTGTCGAAAATAGACATATTAGGATGAAACATTGCGCCGAATATATTTCTTGCCCCCTGAATGCCTTCAACGCTGAAAAGGTCTGTTATGGAAATTCTTGTCACTACCCATCCGGCTATAAATGTAAGGTCAAATAGAAGCCAGGAAAATATTTCAACTGTCCACTTTGTAACTTTATTATCCCTGTGCAGCTTAAAAAGCCTTGTTCCAAGGGATGTTCTTGTAAGTGCCCAGAGAGTGCCGGCAATAACACTAGCGGCAAATACCAGCGCAATCTGCAGCCATGAGAAAGGCGCTTCACGCAGGTTCAGCATGAACTTATAATAAATAACCCTCTCAAGCAAAAGAAGTGTATAAAAGACAAGAAATATATCGAGGAAAACGGCCTTCACAAAGTTAATTCCAGGCTGTTTTTCCTGTCCTTTAAGAATCATTTCATTGGGATGTGAGTTTTCAGCTTCAGTTGTTTTCATTCGAATTTCATTGGGTTATTCCAAAGCGCCCGATTTTAATTGTTTTACCGGAATTAATTATTTTACGGGAATTAATTAGTTTTACCTGATTTCCACTTCTTCGGCCTCTTCACCGTAGATGGTTTTGAACCATTCCTCGTTGATGTCCTTCGGATTTCCTTCATAAACGATGCCTCCTTCGCGCAGGGCAATAACCCGTGAGGCGTAGCGCCTTACAAGACTTAAAAAATGAAGGCTGCAGATTACAGTTGTGCCCAGTTCCTTGTTTACCTTTTCAAAATAATGCATAACTGAGTTTGAAGTAGCCGGATCAAGCGACGCCACTGGTTCATCTGCCAGCAAAAGCCTCGGGTTCTGCATCAGGCTGCGTGCAATTGCAACCCTCTGCTGCTGGCCCCCGCTTAGCGAGTCGGCCCTTTCGCCGGCTTTTTCTTCTATACCTGTAATTCTGAGGCACCTGCGGGCATCCTCGTAAACTTCAGGAGAAAATTTCTCCAGTACTGAATCCAGTGTACTCATGGATGCAAGGCGTCCTGTTATTACATTTGTAAGAACGGACCTTCTGCGTATAAGATTAAAATGCTGGAAAACCATTGCTATCTGCTGGTGCACGCGGCGAAGCTCCTCGCCTTTTACATGAGTGATATCCCTGTCCATAAATTCAATTGTGCCGGTTGTAGGCTCAAGCAGACGGTTGATGCACCTGAGGAGTGTGGACTTTCCTGAACCGCTGAGGCCTATAATAACTAAAAATTCACCTTCTTTGACCTCAAAGTTAACACCTTTTAAGGCATGAGTGCCGGACTTGTATACTTTATGTAAATCCTGAACCTTTAATAACATTATTACCTCATTCACAACTTAAAACTTAACAACTTATTTTATCACTCCGCTTAAGGAAATATTCTGTTCCTTAAGCATTTGCCTTAAGGCGTCATAGTCGCCGTCTTTGGTTCTGATAAGCCCGACAATGTCTGCAATTTCAAACATGGCTTTTTGTCCTCTGCTTGTTGCCACAAATTTCAGGAATGCATTTACAATCCTTCTTTTCATCTCCTCCGGCATGTCCTTCCTGAATACATAAGGATCGTTCGGAATAGATTCTGTATATCCGATGATTTTAACCTTCTTCACCACGTCAGGAAACTGGGGTAATACCCTCATTCTGGCGTCCATTACCAGGCCTGTTTTGGGATTGGGATCAGAATAATACACGGCACCCGCATCCACCTGCTTCTGATAAATCATTGTTACAACATTGTCATGCTTCATTGCAAAAACTTCCTCTGAGGGCTTAATGCCCTTGCGTTTAAGCATAGCCTTGGGAAGAATGTATCCTGAAGTGGACGAGGGATCAACATACGCAATGCTTTTTCCCTGAAGGTCGGGCAGACTGTCTATTCCGGAGCCCGCACGGGCAAGGAAGCACCCCTTATAGGTGGTTTCTTCCCCTTCCCTTACAATCCTTAATCTTGCCTCGGCGCCGTACTTCTCATGAGCCATGAGATAAGAAAAGGTGTTTATGCCCGCAATATCAGCTTTCTTTGTGCCGAAGGCTTCCACCACAGCAATATAGCTGGTGGGAACAGCGGTTTCAAAATAATAACCAGTTTCCTTTTCCAGAAAATCCACCAGTTCCTTTGCATTTGCAGTTATTCTGTCGGCATCCAGAGAAGGGGTAAAGTAAAGCTTTACAGGATTACTTTTAGTCCCAAGGTCCTTTTTGTGGAGGTCGTGAAACGTGGAAATGCCTATAAATATAAGGATCGGGGAAATATAAATTATAAATTTTAATAATTTCATATTAAGCTGATTAACCGCCAAAGATACTAGACTTAAGGTTTTTGCACTTCTGCCATATCATTTTTTATTTCCTCTCACCCATAATGGTTGCAATCAGGTGCCTTCTGCCGCCATGGTTGCGGTGCTCGCAAAGGTAAATACCCTGCCATATTCCCATATTAAGGCGCCCGTTTGTAACCGGAACAGTAATATTATTTCCCAGAATAGAGGTTTTTATGTGTGCCGGCATATCGTCGCTTCCTTCTGTCGTATGCTGAAAATAGGGGGCGTTTTCAGGTACAATCCTGTTAAAGTACGATTCCATATCGTGCCTTACGCCGGGATCGGCATTTTCATTTATCGACAAAGAAGCCGATGTATGCTGAATAAAAAGGTGAAAAATACCGGCCGAAAAGTTCTTTAATTCCGGCAGCTGGTTCAACACCTCATCGGTTACAAGATTAAAGCCTCGTGCTTTAGCATTTATAACAATTTCTTTCTGAAAACAATTCATTTTAATCCTTTTTAGTTTAAGTTGAAAGTTTTTTGTTCAGTATTTTTTCAACTTTTTCAATCTTGCTCTCCAGACGGCTTTGGTTTTGTGCGCGGTAATCCACCTTTAAGTTTAAGCTGATTCTACGTGAATCCTGCTGCATCAGCTTAAAGCACCCCGTTACAACGCCAATTACATCATCCCACTCCCCTTCCAGTATTGTGCCCATGGGTGTAAGCTTGTACTTTACTCCGCTTTCGTCTATATAGTTGAGTATTTTGGCCACATAGCTGCTCAGGCTTTCGCCTTTATCCATTGGACTCATGCTGAATTCCAGTAAAACCATTTTACCTCCTTAAAAATATTTCACAGACAATAAAAATATAATTTTACGGGTAATTTTCCGAAAAAATTGTTATCTATAATATAAGAAGCTTTGCGTGGGAAAAGCTGAAATTAAGCAAAATTAATGCGGTAAAATCGGAAAATTCCTGAATCCGTTTCTAATTTTCTGCATCTAACTGATATATAAAAAATAAGGAAGAAGGGAAATTATGTTAGAACATTTAACAAAAGAGACTTTTCTTAATAAAGTTTTCGATTACGAAAAAAACAGGGAATGGAACTTTGCCGGTGAACTGCCCTGTCTCATTGACTTTTATGCCGACTGGTGCGGTCCCTGCAAGATGGTGGCGCCGATACTTGAGGAGCTTGCAAAGGAATATGAGGGGAAGATCAATATCTATAAGATAGACACTGAAGCCGAGCAGGAACTGGCTGCAATTTTTGGCATCAGGAGCATACCTTCACTGCTTTTCTGCCCTAAAGGTGACAAACCGCAGATGGCGCAGGGTGCGCTTCCGAAAGACGCCCTGAAAGACGCTATTGAGAAGGTTCTCCTTACCACCACAGTTGAAAAGTAATAAAGGACAGTATTTGACAAAGCAGGCAGTATAGCTTTCTGAGCCCTTCTCAGAATTTTATACTGCCTGCTTTTTTACAACTTTGAACCTCGAACTTTGAACTTTTCCGCCGGACCCCGGACCTGAAAGCTTATTTATTTCAATTACTTACCAATATTTGCTTTTATTCTATCTCCTTTTTTTTATATTTTAGCATACTTTTATCCAATTAACATTAATAGCTGTATTTTCCAGGATTATAAATGAAATATTTAGTCGGAATGGATGGCGGTGGCACAAAAACCGCCTGTGTTGTTACAGATACCCAAGGCAATAAGCTTTATGAATGCACCGGAGGCCCGTCGAACTTTTTGATTATCGGCGCCGATAAGGTTGCTGAAACCCTCTTTAATCTTATTTCTGAAAGTAAAGAAAAACTAGGGGCCGAATATTCGGATTTTATCTCTATTGTACTCGGCACAACAGGTGCCGGAAGAAGGCCCGATGCCTTGAAAATGGAACAGGCTTTCTGCGAGTATGCTAAAGAAAAAGGAATTACGTTTAATTCATTTTATGTAGACAGTGATGCGCGCATCGCTCTTGAAGGCGCTTTTTCAGGGAAACCCGGGAGCATACTTATTGCCGGAACCGGATCGATCATGTTCGGCAAGGATGCTAATGGAACAATCCACCGCGTGGGCGGGTTCGGAAGATTTATCGGCGATCAGGGAAGCGGGTATGTAATTGGGCGCAGAGGCCTTACCATAGTTGGAAAGGATTTTGACGGAAGAGGTGAAAAAACCATCCTTACATCTTTAGTAGCTGAAAATTTCGGCATGACGACACCAGAGATCCTGATCAGTGAAGTTTATAAGAATAACTTTGATATTGCAAGGGTAGCACCCCTGGTAATTAAGGCTGCTGAAATGGGTGATGAGGCCTGCCAGAACATCGTTGAAGAGGAAAGCTACGAGCTAGTGCTCCATATTCACGCGATGCTGAAGAAAATGAACCAGGAAGAGCTGGACCTGTGCCTTATAGGCGGAATTGCAAGTTCGGATAATTTCCTTTCCAAACGCTTCCGCACTCAGGTTGAAAGAAAATTCCATAAGGTCAACATAAAAGAGCCCGACTTCCCGCCTGCTCTGGGTGCTGTAGTTATGGCAAAAGAAAAAGCAGGAATTTAATTACATAGCGGGAAATCCAGCGGAATTTTTATTCAATAGCGCTGAAAAAGAAAATTTTAACAGGAGATTTAATGTCTAAAGAGAAAACAGATGTAGTGGCTGAAAAAGAAGCCCCGGAGGCCTCAGCATCCGCTGCCCCAAAAGCCAAACCCGGATTTAGAAATCCGTGGGCCTGGGTTCCTTCACTTTATTATGCCGAAGGAATTCCTTATGCGATGGTTATGATAGTTTCGGTTATTATGTATAAGGATATGGGCATTTCCAACACAGATATAACATTCTATACCGCATGGTTAAACCTCCCCTGGGTAATTAAACCCCTCTGGAGCCCGTTTCTGGATATGTTCAGAAAAAAACGATCCTGGATCATTTCCATGCAGTTCTTAATTGGAGTTGGACTTGCAGGGGTTGCCCTTACAATACCCGCAGCTGCATTTTTCCAGTACACTTTAATGTTCTTTTTCCTTCTAGCCTTCAGCTCGGCCACGCATGACATTGCAGCAGATGGTTTCTACATGCTGGGACTCGATCAGCATAACCAGGCTCTTTATGCCGGCATCAGAAGCACTTTTTACAGAATAGCAATGATTACAGCCCAGGGAATTCTGGTATTTTTTGCCGGACATATGGCAAAGACCATGGGAGTTGTAAACGCATGGACAATAATGTTTTATATCATTACAGGGCTGTTTTTCCTTTTTGCAGTCTACCACTTCTTTATCCTTCCCTACCCTTCCGGCGACAAGCCCGCTGTAGTTGAAGGCTCAGGAAGCGTAATGAAGAATTTCGTTAAAACCTTTGCCCTTTTCTTCAGGAAAAAGCAAATTATTCTAATTCTCTCTTTCCTTCTGGTTTACAGGCTGGGTGAGGCGCTTCTTTTAAGCCTTGTAGCACCGTTCTTAAAAGATCCCCGGACCCTGGGCGGTCTTGCCCTGACTACAGAACAGATCGGCATTGTTTCAGGAACCATAGGAGTTGCCGGGCTTCTTGCCGGCGGCATCGTGGGAGGCATCTTCTCGGCACGCGTGGGATTAGGCAAAGCCCTCTGGTGGATGTTTGCTGCAATCAACCTGCCTGCCTGGGTATATGTTTTCCTCTCATTTACGCAGCCCGAAAGCATTTATATCATAGGCGCTGCTATCGGTTTTGAGCAGTTCTGCTACGGATTCGGTTTTACTGCCTACATGCTCTTCATGATGTATGTATGCCAGGGAGAGCTTAAGACGTCGCATTACTCCATTGCAACGGGCTTCATGGCTTTAAGCATGATGATTCCAAGAATGTTCGCAGGCAAGATAGAAGATATGCTGGGTTACCAGACGTTCTTTATTATTGCAGTTCTGGCTGTAATTCCGGCATTCTTAATTACCAGAATGCTGCCTTATGATCCCGGTTTCGGTAGGAAAACCGAAGAGAAATAAAAGCCTTCAGGCAGAATTTAACAGATCAGATGACTATTTCAGGGGAACTCAGTGTTCTGATTTAATTTTTCCTTTTGATACGATTTTTCGGGGACCTCTTATGTTTTTCTCTTTCCAAAGCGGGAACATAAGAGGCTTTTTTTTAGTTGTAAAAGTAAATAGATTTTTTTATTGTGATTACGTTTTTATGATAATGCGCCAAAGGAGAAGATAAATTGAAGAAAGTAGCTTTGTTATTTTTAACTGCAGGACTGATTCTATCTTTTTCTGTTAAAACGACATCTTCTGAAAATTCCGCCAAGTATTTTGCTCATAAAACCAAACCCGAAATGATAAAAAAGAATTCAGAAGCCTTAAGTCCTTATTCCGCATTTGACCTGAGCAGTGCGGATGTACGCTGGGTTGAAAATACGCTTAACCATATGACGCTTTATGAAAAATGTGCACAGATGGTTATGCCCTGGGTTGAAGCTGAGTTCATGAACGAGGATGACCCGAAATATAAAAGGCTCGTACACCTGGTGCGCGATCTGAAAGTCGGCGGCCTTATTTTCTTTGAAGGTGACGTAATCAATCAGGTTCTGCTTACAAATAAGCTTCAGAAGCTGGCCGATCTTCCGCTGCTGGTTTCAGCCGACTATGAACGCGGCATAGGGATGAGACTAAAAGACGCAGTTGAGTTTCCATACAATATGGCTATAGGGGCTGCTGATGATACATGCCTTTCATATCAGATGGGCAGGATCATCGGACAGGAAACGCGCGCCCTGGGCGTGCAGCAGAATTATGCCCCTATGGTGGACATTAATAACCACGCCGGAAACCCTATCATAAATATCAGATCTTATTCCGAGGACAAAAATATAATTAACAGGCACATGCTGGCCTTCATGAAAGGAATGGAAGAAGAAAACGTACTTACGACTGCCAAACATTTTCCGGGCCACGGCGCAACTGACCTCGATTCGCATAAGGACCTGCCGCTTTTAAGCCAGAGCAGAAAGTCATTTGAAGATAACGACCTCGTGCCCTTTGAAAAAGCAATTATAGCAGGAGTTAAATCCGTAATGGTAGGTCACCTGGAAGTTCCGGCTTTTGAACCCAAACGCGGGCTTCCGGCCACCCTTTCAAAAAACATTGTTACAAAACTCCTTAAAGAACAGCTGGGCTTTAACGGGCTCGTTGTTACAGACGCCATGAATATGCACGGCCTTACAAAACATTTTAAGTCCGGCCCGGCTGCTCTGAAGGCAGTTGAGGCAGGAAACGATATCATACTCTTCCCTCCCGATGAGGCAGCCGCAATTTCAGCTATTTATGGTGCCGTTGAGTCAGGTAAGCTTTCAGAAAACAGAATTGACTACAGCGCGCGCAAAATTCTGGCAGCAAAGAAATGGCTGCACCTGGATAAGAACAGGTATGCGGATATTGATTCGGTCAGCCGCCAGTTAAATAAAAAATCGCACATCCGCCTTGCACAGGATATAGCCGATAAATCCATAACTATGGTCAAGAATACCGGCAGCACAATACCCGTTGACCCTGCAAAGTATTTCAGCGTGGCCTGTATTACGCTCAGCGATTTAAGCGCCCCGGCACCATATTACTTCGAGAAGCTGGTGAAAGAAAGGTTCAATAATGTTAAGCAGGTATCACTCGGAAGAAAAAGTACAGGCAGGGAATTTAATGAGGCCATGGAAGCCGTCCGGAATTCAGATCTCGTGCTGGTGCCTATATTTGTCAAGGTAAGGGCATTTACCGGCTCAATCGATATGCCCGAAGAAGAAGCAAAACTGGTAAAAACGCTTGCGGAATTGAAGAAACCCGTTATTTTCATGAGTATGGGAAATCCCTACATTCTTTCGCATTTCCCGGAAGTGCCGAATTACCTCTGCAGTTATGGTGAACCGAAGGTTTCGCAGATTGCCATGTTAAAAGCCATAACGGGCCAGATCGATATTACCGGAAGGCTGCCTATTTCAATACCAAATACGCCGTTTAAGACCGGCGATGGCCTTCAGCTGGAAAGACAGCAGCTGGAAGATATTACAGCCGCAGCTGACACTTCATACGACTTTTCAGGCCTTGACCGGGTTATGAAAGAGGGTCTGGCAGATTCTGTATTTCCCGGCGCAGTGCTCTATGTGGGCTGCAAAGGAAAACTCATTTATAAAAATGCATTCGGGCATTATACCTACGGCCCCGATGCCAAGCCTATGACTACTGATGCCATGTTCGATCTTGCCTCGGTCTCGAAGGTTACCGGCACCACAACCGCAGCAATGCTCCTTTATGATGAAGGCAGTCTTATACTGGATAAGAGAGTGGCCGATTACCTTCCTGAATTCAACAACCATGGCAAAGGGAATATTACCATTAGGAATCTGCTCCTCCATAACGCAGGTTTCCCGGCAGACAAACCTTTTTATAAGATGTACAAAACACACGATGAGGTTGCACGGGATATTATGAATACGGATCTGGAATATCCCACAGGCACAAAATTCCTTTACAGCGATCTCAGCATGATCTCGCTTCAGCTGGTTATTGAGAAGATTACCGGCATGCCCCTGGATCAGTTCCTGAAAAAAAGAGTCTTTGAGCCTCTCGGCATGACACATACGATGTATAATCCTCCGAAGAGCCTGCGGAGTTTATGCGTGCCAACTGAAGTTGACAACTACTGGAGAATGGATACGGTAAGGGGCACGGTGCATGATGAAAATGCCGCCGCAATGGGAGGTGTTGCAGGTCATGCAGGGTTATTCTCAACCGCAGGAGACCTTTCCATATTTATGCAGATGATACTGAACAAGGGGCGCTACAATGGAAAGCAGCTCATAAAACCTTCCACCGTGGATCTCTTTACCTCAAGAATATCTGAACAGAGTTCACGCGGCCTGGGCTGGGATACAAAGGCCGTGTCGGGATCTTCAGCCGGGAGCCTCTTCAGCGCCGAGTCATTCGGCCACACCGGCTTTACAGGCACCTCCGTCTGGGCAGATAAAACAAGGGATCTTTTTGTAGTTCTCCTAACAAACAGGGTATTCCCGACCAGGAAGAACAACAAGATCATAAAATTCCGCCCCAAAGTTCATGATGCCGTTATAAGGGCAATTTCCTATTAAGTAATTTCTGGTTATTTGCAAGGCGGCTTCCGGAGATTTTGTCCGGAGCCGCTTTTTTTATATTCAGTGGACCTAAAAAAGAACTTTCCCGTATTTGAATAGTCTAAACGGGTAGTGAGGATTTAATTTTCCTTATGGTTTAATTATATTAAAAAATTATTAACTTGGTTTTTATTTTAAACTTTGTTTCAACAACGCGGAGTTATGCTTGAATTCTGAACAGGTTATTGAAGTAAAGGGCCTTACTAAACAGTTCAAGGAAGTGCGCGCCGTAAATAATCTCGACCTCAACGTATATAAAGGCGACGTTTTCGGTTTCCTGGGTCCTAACGGAGCGGGCAAAAGTACTACAATCAGAATGCTCATGTCGCTTATAAAACCCACTTCCGGCTCAATTAAGATTTTCGGAATGTCTCTTGAACATCACCGGAAGGATATTCTCAGGAAAGTAGGCGCGATTGTCGAAAAGCCCGATTTTTACCTCTACCTTACGGCTTACAAAAACCTTGAGCTGCTGGGCAGAATTTCCGGAACTGACACTTCAAAGAAAAGAATTATGGAAATGCTGGAACTGGTTGGCCTTGATAAAAGATATAACAGCAAGGTCAAAACCTTCTCGCACGGCATGAAACAGCGACTTGGACTTGCGCAGGCACTTCTGCACGATCCCGAACTTATTATACTGGATGAGCCTACTACAGGACTCGATCCGCAGGGGATGAAGGAAATACGCGACCTTATTCTCCACCTCAGCCGCGAAAAGGGCAAAACTGTATTCCTGTCCTCACACATCCTCTCCGAAGTTGAAATAATTGCAACCAGGATGATCATTATAAATAAGGGGACAACAAAGGTTGAAGGAACGGTTAACGAACTGCTGAATTCAGGCGTGCTGAGGGTTACCGTAAAAGTAGAAGACGCTTCCGGTGCCTTAAGCCTTATTAACGGCTCGCGCTGGGCGCAGTACCTTGAAAGCCACGCCAACAGCGATCTCTTCTTCAATTTACGCCAGGAAGAAATACCCGGACTGAACAAATTCCTTGTAGAAAGCAGTGTGTCTGTAAACGCTATAATTCCGATGAAATCTCTCGAAGATTATTTTCTTGCAATAACGGAGGGGAAAGAATAATGCTGACACTAATCCCAATTGAGTTATATAAGATTTTTAAGAAGTGGAGAGCCTATATCGGGTTTATTGCAATCACTGTTCTGGCTTCCCTGATCAACGTGGCTATTTATTTAACAGGCGACAAGGGCCCTAACTTTGCTTTAAGAAGCCTGGGAGACCAGTTCGTATTTGCCGGTAACCTCTTAAACGGATATTCAACAGCTAATCTGATACTCCAGGCACTCTATGTACATATTCCTTTCCTTATAGTCCTTGTAGGCGGAGATCTTCTGGCCGGAGAGGCCACGGGCGGAACGTACCGCATGCTTGTAACAAGACCGGTCTCACGCTTTGAGATTGTTACATCAAAATTTCTTGCAGCTGTTATCTATACCGCCCTTCTCATTATCTGGCTTGCAGTAATGAGCCTGGGTCTTGGAGTGCTTATTTTCGGCACGGGTCCGCTGGTGGCATTCAGAACCAATATTGTGATTCTGGCTGCCAACGATGTCCTCTGGCGCTTTATGGCTGCTTACAGCTATGCAGTGCTCAGCATGACTGTAGTTATTACGCTGGCATTTCTTTTTTCTTCACTCGTTGAAAATGCCATAGGTCCCATTGTCTCCACAATGGCTGTTATAATTGTATTTTTTATAATTTCGGTAATCAACATAGACATATTCGACTCCATAAAGCCTTATCTATTTACAAACCATCTGGCAGGCTGGGGATATTTTTTCGACGACCCGATAGATTATAAGGGTCTGCTTAAAGACGCAGGCATACTTGCAGCTCATATAGCTGTATTCTACGGCGCGGCATTATATATTTTTTCAAAGAAAGATATTTTAAGTTAGGGGCAACACATGAAAAAGATTATTCTTCTTTTAATTATTTTTTCAGCAGGCCTTTATGCACAAAATCAGGATCCTGTTAAACTGCTGGAAAAGGTAAAGCAAAAGTTCTCTCAAGTGAACGATTATGAGGTAAATGCTCACATTAAAGTGGATGTAAGCTTTCTAAAAGTCCCGGAGATGGATGCTAAAATTTATTTCATGAAGCCCGACAAGATGAAACTGGATACAGAGGGCTTTGCAATGCTGCCCAAGCAGGCATTTAACTTTTCTCCCGACCGTCTTTTCAAGGGTGACTACAGCGCAATCTATGTAAAAAAGGATAATCTGGGCGGCACGCCGGTGGATGTAGTTAAAGTTATACCGAATGATCCAAACAGCGAGATTGTATTATCCACGCTCTGGATAGATTCCGGTAAAGACGTAATAAGGAAGATAGAATCCACGCCAAGAAGAGGCGGTGCCTTCGAGATAACATTTAACTACAATAATAATATGAATTATCCTCTGCCCTCTTCTGTCCAGTTCAGTTTTGATGCGCCCAACAATCCCAGAGGCATGAACTCGCCCGGAAGCCAGCAGCAGCAGCCAAAAGCAAAAACCGGCCAGTCAGAGCGCGGTAATGTCAGCGTAACGTATACAAATTACAAAGTAAACAAAGGGATACCGGACGGCATATTTTCGGAGAAGAAGAAAAAATAGTTTGTTGTTTATTAATAGCCTGCCAGTCGGCAGGCTATTTGCTTCTCTGCCTTAAAACTTCAAATAAAAGCACGCCTGTTGCAACCGATACGTTCAGCGACTGAATCTTTCCCTTCATCGGAATCTTTATCAGAAAGTCGCAGCTTTCTGCAGTCAGACGTCTTAAACCCTTTTCCTCGTTTCCAACAACAAGCGCAAGCGGAAGTTTATAATCCGTTTCGGAATAATCCTTTGCGCCTTCCAGGTAAGAGCCCATTATCCAGAAACCTTCTTCTTTCAGAATATTCATTGCCTGGCTTAAATTGCTGACTTTGCAGATGCGCGCATGCTCGGTTGCACCGGCAGAGGTCTTAACAACGGTTTCTGTTACTGTGGCACTGTTGTGTTTTGTAACTATTATTCCGTCAACGCCTGCACATTCGGCAGAGCGGATTATGGCTCCAAGGTTGTGAGGGTCCTGTATGGAATCGAGTACCAGCAGAAAAGGAAGCGGCGATTTTTTTGCTTCCCTTATCAGCTCATCCAGCTCGTAATACTTCTGTGAGCTTTTAACAGCAATTACCCCCTGTGTGTGCGGGTCCTGCGATATGGTGCTGAATTTCGCCTGCGGAAGCTCCGTCAGCTTTATTCCCTTCTGACGCGCCATTTTCTGGATTTCATAAATGGCAGGACTCTTCTGTCCGAAGAGAATATATATCTGTTCAATAACCTCTCCTGAAGAAAGGGCTTCAAGGACAGGTTTTCTTCCTATAATTAAACTCATTTTTGGTACCGGGACTTTTCTGTTGAATTAAAAATTATTTAACACTGCTTTTCTTTACCGCTTTTGTTTCAGCCTCTTTCTGGGGCGGAGTCCATTTTTTCAGAACAGGGTGATTCCTGAAGAATAAAAGTCCGGATAGACCACCTATTATAAGCGCACTTGCAATAAGCTGAGCTTCAGTAAGGCCGAAGAGGAGTTTTGGGTTAAGCCTTATAAATTCCACGGCAAGGCGTGCTGTTCCGGTAAAAATCAGGTAGAACATAAAAAGCTTGCCGTCGGGCCAGTTTGATTTTTTTCTCAGTTTCCAGAGTATGCCGAAAATAATCATGGCAATAAAGAATTCATACACCGGTGCCGGATGGAGAGGAGTATTATCTGGTACAACGCCGCCCGGGAAATGCTTTGCAATGTCACTCCCCCTGAAGGCATAGGAAGGAGGCACGGTGCCGTTTTCATAATTTGTGCCCCATGGCAGGTTTGTGGGAATTCCATAATCACCGTCGCCTGCAAGGTGGCAGCCGATTCTGCCGATTCCATATGCTAGCGCCAGTGAAGGCGCAGTGGCGTCTGCAATAACAAGGAAAGGGATCTTTTTTCTTCTGATCAGAATAAAAATTGCAGCAAGAGCCATCAGAAATCCGCCGTAGAACGTGAGGCCTCCGGGAGAGAAGAATTCACCCAGAGGGTTTGCAACAAATGCGTCAAAGTTTTCTAAGACATAAAAAAGCTTGCTTCCGATCAGGCCGAAAATAATAGCATAAAGCGTAATTTCCGTGGCAATGTTCGGGTCCATCTTCCTTCTTTCAAGTTCCTTTGTAAGAACATAGCTGGCAATAATAAAAGCAACACCCAGCATTAAACCATAACTATAGACTGTAAAAGGACCCACCTGGAAAAGTCTTGGCATCATAAAAAAAAGTTACTCCTGCGGAAAAGAAAATTCACTTTCATCCACCTGAAAATCACAGAAGAGCCTGTTGTTTTTCTTTGGAGGCATGAATTTCTCGACCAGTTTAATCTCTTTCTTGTAAATATTAAAATTGAAAACCGCGCTGTTAATGGCGCCGTCCTGTTTAATTACATGGACTGTATATTCACCTATCAGGTCCTCAAAAAGGCAGTCCGCCTTTGCATGTGCAATATTCGGCAGATAGCTCATATCAGTCTGAAGGCCCAGGATTGTAATTTCAATCTCTTTTTCCTTCCTATCCAGACTGAATTCCACACTTATTTGATATGCAAAGCTTGTAAACTCGGCAACTGTTTCAAGCCTCAGCAGGTAGAACTGTCTTCGCTGTGTTTCGTCGTACTTAAATGCCGGTTTGAGGACATACTCAATTTTATCTTCTTTTTTCTGCGGAATTGCCGCCTTTGCAGCTTCCGGTCTTTTCTTTCTTGTCTTTGGAATCTTGGGAATATCTTCAGGTCTTTTAAGAGGCATTTGTCACCCCATGAATTTATTGACAATATACTCCATATTATCCAATGAAACATTTTCCTGTGTACCGTCAAGCATATTCTTCAGGACGAGCTCGCCCTTTTGGTATTCCTCGCCGCCAAGCAGAATGACAAAGCGGGCGTTCAGTTTGTTTGCTTCTCTCATCTGTGCTTTAACGCTGCGCTCGAGGTAGTCGAATTCAGCCGGGTAACCTTTGCGCCTGAAATAAAGCCCCATATCAAATACTTTTGGCAGAAAGTCGTTTTCGAGCCTGACAATATATAAATCTATACTTTCCGCGGGAATATTCAAACTGTTTTCGTTTTCGCATGCAAGAAGTATTCTTTCAATTCCGGCAGCAAAGCCCACTCCGGGAGTCGGTTTGCCTCCGAGCTGTTCAACAAGAAGGTCGTAGCGTCCGCCGCCGCAGAGGGCGCTCTGAGAGCCCACGGAGCCGCTTACAATTTCAAAAGTAGTTTTAGTATAATAATCCAGTCCCCTTACCAGTTTAGCGTCAACTTCAAAAGGCACGCCTGCTTCTTTCAAAAGGGACTTTACGCTTTCAAAGTGACTAAGGCTTTCCTCATCCAGATAGTCTATGAGAAGCGGAGCCTTCTGCATAATTTTCTGATCGTTTTCTTCCTTGCTGTCGAAGATGCGCAGTATATTAGTCTCAAATCTTTTGCGGCTGTCTTCAGAAAGAGAAGATGTCTTATCCTGCAGGTACTCCCTGAGTTTTGATTTATAGTTTTCTCTCGATTCGGGAACGCCGAGTGAATTTATTTTAACCGAGATATTCTTAAGCCCAAAAGCCTTCAGTATATCATAGGCCATAATAATCATTTCGGCATCCAGTGCAGGCGAAGTGCTTCCGATGGCCTCAGCTCCGAACTGATGGAACTGTCTGAGGCGGCCTGCCTGGGGGCGTTCCTGGCGGAACATGGGAGCAATGTAATAAAGTTTATTAAGGTTCTGTTTAGCCTGAAGCGAGTGCTCGATAAAGGCTCTTACAACCGAAGCCGTCATCTCAGGTCTAAGTGTCAGGCTTGTATCGCCCTTATCGAGGAAGGTATACATTTCCTTGCTGACTATATCCGTAGCCTCGCCAATTCCCCTGCTGAAAAGGGCCGTCTCCTCAAATACAGGAGTCCTGACCTCCTTATAATTGAAGCCCTGCATTACTGTGTCAATAATGCCTTCTACAAATTTCCACTTTGAAATATCTGAGGGGAGGATATCTTTGGTACCGGTAATTGCTCTAATCATATGTGAGTTGTCATTCCTTCATATTAAATGTCAAATTCTCAAAGTAAGACGCCAGGGCGATCTTCCATTGAGAATTTAACAATGTAATGGTGCATATTGTTCTAAAAATTATTCACAGGGCCTCAGGATATCTCGAAATACCTGGTTTCCTCTTCCTGGAATATGGCAAAAATTTCATCGGCAGTCTTGGCATTCATGAGGCTTTCCCTGAACTCGTCCTTATTCATCATTCTTGATATGCGGCTGAGAAGTTTAATATGAGGTCCAACGAGGTTATCTTTTCCAACCAGAAGGAAAACGAGGTGCACGGGCTGCTCATCGAGTGCGGCAAAATCGACAGGTTTTTTGGATCTGCCGAAGGCAGCAATAATTTCAGTAATTGCTTCTGTCTTGGCGTGAGGTATTGCAAAACCTTTGCCTACACCGGTCGACATTATCTTCTCTCTTTCGAGGACAGCAGTACGGACTTTTTCAATATTGCTGACGCGGGGGTCGTCCTTGAAAAGATCTATCAGTTCGTTTATAATATCTTCTTTAGAGCCGCCTTTTAATTCTGCAACGATTTTATCTGGTTTAATAATGTCACAAATCTTCATGTTTTTCAGAATAGCCTAAATTATTAATAAAATATACACCTAATTTAATAAAGAAGTAATTGTTTATCAATTTTCCGGAACATTTTTCACAAACGGGTAAACTGCCTCCCGGAGGCCTGAAAACCTGATCCTGGAAATCCGGCCTTATACGCTCTTTTCCCTTTCCGGGGGAGCTTTTAGCAAAACAATTCATTCATTCTTTACAGCCCTTCTTATTTGCTTGCCTAATGATGTAATAAGCAGTAATTTTAATGCATAGTTCTTCATCATTTTCAATCAAATGAGGATTTTATGGATATTCAGAACAGAACCGTGCTCGTCCTTGGAGCATGGGGATTAGTTGGTAATGCAGTAACCCGCAAGTTAGTTCCGCAAAAGCCCAGGCAGATAATTATTACTTCTCTTAAACAGAACGAAGCAGAAGATGAAGTTAAAAGATTGCACGAGGAATTTCCCGGCCTCCCGCAGGATTATTTTGTACCCTGGTGGGGAAATATCTTTGTAAGAAACGATTTTAAGGACGCCGACAGGTTTGCACTTTTATCTGACCAGGAAAAGCGCAGAACACTTATGAGAGACGTAATGGAAGAACTGGATGAGGAGATATTGAAAAGTTCAGCCATTTATCAGCTGGTTTGCAAATATAAGCCCGATATAATTATCGACTGTATAAATTCCGCTACCGGAATAGCTTATCAGGATGTCTATACGACTTACAGAAATATCAAGAAGACAATATCAGATGGTCCGACGGTAGAATCTCTGGCTGAGGAAACAGAAAAGCTCCTCTGCACGCTTTATATTCCGCAGCTTATCCGCCACGTACAGATCCTCTACGGATCGATGCGCGAGGCAAATACAAAAATTTATATGAAGATAGGCACCAGCGGCACCGGCGGAATGGGCCTTAATATTCCTTATACTCACAGTGAGGAAAAACCATCGCGCGTACTTTTAAGCAAATCCTCTGTTGCAGGCGCTCACACGCTTCTGTTGTTCCTGATGGGAAGAACACCCGAAGGCCCCATTACAAAGGAAATCAAGCCTACGGCTGCAATTGCATGGAAGAAGATTGTATTTGATGAAATCAAAAAACGCGGCCAGCCGATAGATATTCTCGACATACCGCTTAATTCGGCACAGAAACTAAACGGAAAACTGAAGCTGAAACTCGACCAGCCCTTTAATAAATCAGGCGAGACACTCAAATCGGTATTTATTGATACGGGTGAAAACGGAACGTTCTCAAGAGGCGAGTTTGAAGCCATTACAGGCCAGGGGCAGATGGAATACGTTACCCCTGAAGAAATTGCTGAAGACGTAATTTATGAAATTAAAGGCGGCAATACCGGACACGATATTATAAACGCCCTCGACAATGCTACACTTGAACCGACCTACAGGGCTGGATTCATGCAGCATGCGGCAGTTGAAAAGCTGGCTGAACTTGAAGAAGAACACAATGTAAGCAGCGTGGCTTTTGAACTTTTAGGACCGCCAAGACTTTCTAAACTTCTTTATGAAATCCACCTCCTGCGCCAGGTTTCAGGCACAATGAAGGACATAACAAAAGAAAAGCCGGAAGCCCTTTCGGCAAAGTGCTGCGAGCTGATCTCAGGTAACGAAAAACTCAGGAATGAAATCCTTTCGATCGGTATTGCCATTCTTATGCCCGACGGAACCTCGCTTCTGCGCGGCAATGAAATGAAGATTCCGCCATACCGCGGTGAAGATGAGCTGGAAATCGATGAAACCTCAATTAATCTGTGGGCAAAAGACGGCTGGGTTGACCTTAGAGTATCCAATATGGCTGTATGGCAGGCAAGGCTGAACGCCATAATGGCAGAAGCACAGAATATTCCTTTGCACGATACGAGCTCAATGCATGTAAGAACCAGATCGTACTGGAGCAACTTTGAAAAGATAGACATCGGCAAAGTAGTAAGCTGGATCTTCATTCATGAAGAAAAAGGCATGAGGATGAAAGCTTAAGCTTTGGCAGTAACTGCAAGGGCGGGTTAAAAACCCGCCTTTTTTTTGCTGCCTGGAGCTTTAACTGACTAGAAATTAGGCGTAAATCTTTTGCCCTTATGGAAATCCATAATTATTTCAGCCGCTTCTTCGGGATCGTCTGTAACTGAGAACAGATTCATATCTTTTTCCGAAATAAGCTCTTTTTTCAGTATTGTGCCCGTAATCCACTCAAGTCCCGGCTTCCAGAAATCCTTACCCATGAAAACAACCGGTACGCGCTGTGTTTTGCCTGTCTGAATGAGTGTCAGCACCTCGAAAGATTCATCGAGTGTTCCGAAACCGCCCGGCATCATTATATATCCCTGCGAATACTTGAAGAACATCAGTTTCCTGATAAAGAAGTAGCGAAAAGTAAGCAGTTTATCGCGGTCAACGTATGGATTTGCAAACTGTTCGAAAGGAAGCTCGATATTAACCCCCGTAGAGCTTCCGCCTGCTTCATTGGCACCCCGGTTTGCAGCCTCCATTATGCCGGGGCCTCCGCCGGTAATAACCCCCATTCCCTTTTCCACAAGCTGGCGAGCAACTTCCCTTGCCAACTGGTAGTAAAAGTCATCTTCCTTAATTCTTGCCGAACCGAAAATTGTTACGCTCGGCTTAATTGCGGCCATTTTTTCAAACCCTTCAACAAATTCAGCCATAATTCTGAAAAGCCGCCACAGGTCCTCCTGTGAGTTAATAAGGCGTGCCTCAATCATGCTGGCCGGGTCCATATCCTGAAAGTGCATAATTTCAAATTTCCTGAATCAATATTTCTAAAAATTACAATTAATTGGGGGACAAATATACATCCCCCGGCAATAAAATGCATAAATAATTATCGGCAGGAAGTAATTAAATTTGAGTGCCCGGGGGCTATCGATCCTCCGCGGAGGACCGCTGACCGCGGCATCTAAAAATAAACATACAACATTATAATGTTAAGCTGACGCGTAAACGGAATATGGCGGGGAGGCCTAAACTAAAAAACCGGCCCAAATGGAAGCCGGTTTTTTATTCTTTTGAAGAGCTTTTTGTAACAATTTCTTTCAAATCTCTAATTAAGCAGGGTTGTTATCCTGATAATGGCCTTTTTAGCCGGATCAAAGTCGGGATTAAGGTTTACAGCATCTTTGTAGTAGCTGAGCGCCTTGAACCATTCACCCTTCTTCTCAAAAATCCTGCCCAGGTTGTAATAAGGAAAGTGGCGCGATGAATAACGGGGGGCATTTAACGCCTTTTCCAGCCATATTCTGGCCTCCTCGTACCTTTTAAGGCTGATGAGGTATTCTCCAATATCGTTATACGGGTTTCCGTAGTCTTCATCTATTTCAATGGCTGTATAGCACTCATCAATAGCATCTTCAAACTTGCCCTTGACACTATAGGCCCAGCCCAGAAATGTATGAGCTTCAGCAGTAGGGAACAGATCGATAGAAATTTTGTAATAATCTATCGCCTCGTCAAGCCTTCCTTCCACCTGTGACTTATACGCTTTATTAAAGTACTCCTGAGCAATATCCAGCCGGTTGCTATTGTTTATCATCCTTATGCCTCTTTCTCAAAATGAAAGGATAAAAGTCAAATATTTCTAATTC
>JBLNAZ010000203.1:0-10700 GCA_050259615.1 Syntrophomonadaceae bacterium
GAAAGTTGTCACCAGGCTGAGTTTTTAGACGGAATAAAGAATTGTTTATATTCGTGTCGATTCCCTTAAATGTTTTTGCAGTCACTTTCCTTTAAATAATATATTGACCTGCCCCGGCGTAAAATGAGGCATTTAAAAAATATAGGGATAATACCAGATAAATAAAATGGATTTATCTGTAGCGGGTAAATATCAATAATTATAAAGATACGATCGTCTGATCATGTAAATGCAGGACAATATGCCTTCTGAAATTAGGGTTGAAATAATTGAAAAAAGGAAAATGATCTATGTGTTAGCTCTAAATATCAGTCAGTATGAACTTTTGGGCAGGGACAGCGGCATAAAATGAAAAAGCCCAAAATAATTTGATCCCGGGCTTTTTTTAAGTGCGGAGAGACAGTCCCGATGGAGTTCCATCGCGATCCGGATGTCTGAAAATGCCAAGAATCTGACCTGTTCTGCAGGCACTTTTAGAGTAGTGACCAGGGAGTTTAAGTTATTTTAATAATAACATTTATTTAATTTCCCGGTACTCTTTTGATCCATCAGTTGCAATTGCCTCAATTTTATAAAAATAGATGCCTGAAGAGATATTCTCCGCATTAAAAGTCTTATCATGATAACCCGCATTTTGCACTGAATTATCAAGAATCCTCACAATTTCTCCTATGCTATTATAAATAGTAATTTTCACCATACTTTCCTTTTGCAGCCCATATTTGATTGTTGTGTTTGGATTAAAGGGGTTGGGATAGTTCTGCATCAGTTCATAACTGTCGGGTAAAGACCTGCTCTCTGAGGCTGTTCCTTCGTGTACTCCGGTTATTGGATCATATGAAACAATTCTTACAGCATCGGCTGCAACGGAAAAAATGGACAGAATAAAACATTAACCCTGGGGGTAAATGCCGGGGTTAATGTTTTATTCTCAGGCTTAACTTTTTTTACTTCAAGTACATCATTTTGCGGGTTTCGGTGTAATTGCCGGCTTTGATTCTGTAGAGGTATGTGCCGGCTGAAAGGTTAGCCGCATTGAACGGAACTTCGTAGCTGCCTGCTGCTATCTTCTGGTTTACAAGCGAGGCTACTTCCTTTCCAAGAATATTATATATTTTTATGCTTACAAATTCTTCCTGCGGAATAGAATAACTTATTATGGTTGAGGGATTAAAGGGATTAGGATAGTTCTGTTCAATTTTATAGTCGACTGCACCTTTTTTTGAATTTTTTACATCTGTAGGAGTTGCAGCCGGGGGAAGCGTTATTACGTCGCCGTTTGGAAAGGCAACTAATACACAGAAAGACTTTCCATTCTGATTCTTTGACGGATCAAGGAATCCCGAGGCGAATACTACTCCTGCGCCGCCTTTAAGTGAAGTAAGATCTGCCTCAACTGTTTTCACAATTGTATTCGGGGAATTTGCTGGTGTTATATCAAGGATATATTTGGACGGAGGCACTGAAATATAATCTGTCATATCGCCGTATGCCGCATTGCTGACAATCTTAGCTACTCCCCTTGCGTATATATCTACAGCCGGAGCATCGGTTGAACCATGAAGCACAAAGAACTCAACTTTTTCTATATCCATAGCCTTCTCTCTTGCCATCTCCTTAATGAAAAGAGTAAAAGCTGTGTGTCTTTTATCGGGATTTTCGCTGTATTTTGATTCATCAAGCACACCGTTTGCAATTGCAACATAAGTCTTTCCAGAATCCAGCTTCAGGTTGAATTTTGCAATTACGTCATTTACGGACATGCTGTTTGCCGGGGCTACACCCACGGTAAATTCTGTCCCCGCTGGTGCGTCAATAAAAGGGGTTGCCTGTCGGAACATAAAATCTTTAAGCAGAAGCTTGTCGTTAAGATATACATCAACAGATTTTGCAGCAATATCAGCTGAATTGTGGATCACCTGCAGGCGGGCCGTCTGCGCATTTACAAAAGAACCCAACATAAAAACGAAAGATAAAACACCAAGAATCATTTTATAAGTTTTCATTGTATCACTCCTTTTTATAAATTGTCTAATAACATGTATAACTTTTGTGTAAGTATTTTAGTTCCCGATGATGATAAATTAGACACATATTAGACACTGGAAAAATAAATGACCTTGAGCGGGGGTTATGGAAGAGACAAGTAATATTGAGGCCCTGATTAAAAGCAGGTGACCAAATTGCAGCCAATTAACTTAGTTTATTTTTGCTGAAGTCAAGATATCTTTTAATAGATGTGGAATAATATGAAATTTTATTGAATCTCCACAGACGAGGTTTTTGGGCAGGAATAGCTAATTGATGCTTCTTTATCTAAATCCATAAGTAATTACATTATATGTTCTTATAACCTCTTTCGGCCCTATATGGATGAATTTTGGGAACCTTCTTACAATAAATTTTAGTTATAATATGGAAAAGACAGAATAATAATGAAAGATGTTCTGGTAATAGGGTCGGGACTCGGGGGGCTTACAGCTGCTCTAAGACTTTCCTCAAAAGGATATAGAGTCAGAATTTTAGAAAAACATTCAAAGCCTGGAGGGCGGCTTAATCAGTTAGTCATCGATGGGTTTAAGTTCGATATAGGCCCTTCATTTATGAGTATGACATATATACTTGAGGAAATGTTTTCTGACCTCGGAATTAAAAATCCTCTAAAACTGACGCCGCTTGACCCCATCTATCAGGTTTTTTTTGAAGGGCGGAAAAGGCCTTATAAAATCTGGAAGTCTACAGCAAAGTTTCAGGAGGAATTTAGTGAAATTGAACCGGACCTTGCCGCAAAGATAGATAGGTATCTTGCAAAAGCAGGAGAATTCTTTAATGATACAATAGGACCTGTAGTTAAATCCAATTTTAACGGTTATGCAGATTATTTCTTTAAACTTAGCCGGGTTCCCCTTAAGCATCTTCCATATTTGTTCAGAAATATGTGGAGTGAAGTTTCCAGAAATTTTTCATCGGAGGAGGTGCGCATTATTTTTTCGCTCGTTGCATTTTTCCTTGGGTCAACTCCTTTCCAGACACCTTCAGTATATTCACTGCTTAGCTATACCGAACTTAAACATGACGGCTACTGGAACATTGAAGGGGGAATGTACCGCCTTACAGAAGCGGTAGTAGAACTACTTGAAGCCCGCGGCGTGGAAATTATTTATAATACTGAAATAACTGAAATTGAAAAAGAAGGAAGCAGTGTGAAGGCTCTGGTTGACAAAAGGGGCTGCCACTATAGTGCAGATATATATGTATCAAATTCTGACGCCGCCGCTTTCCGCGGGACTGTACTGGGGAGAAAAAAATATTCGGTAAGAAATCTTGATAAGATGGACTGGACTCTTGCTCCTTTTACCATTTACCTTGGCGTTAAAGGAAAAATAGATAACCTTGAGCACCATAATTATTTTCTCGGAAATAATTTCAAAAACTATTCGAGCACAATATTCACTTCCTCAATTAGCCCCGATAAGCCTTATTATTATGTGAATGCTTCTTCAAAGTTTTTTTCCGACTGTGCCCCGGAAGGATGCGAAAATCTTTTTATTCTGTGCCCTGTGCCGGATTTGAGATATAAAAGCGACTGGGCGGATAAAGAGCAGCTTGCCGATACAATAATCAGCGATATTTCAAAAAGAACAGGGTTTGATATTGCTGAAAATGTTCTTGTGAAAAAAATAATGTCCCCAAAGGAATGGGCCGATACATTTAACCTTTATAGGGGGAGCGGACTTGGACTTGCACATGGAATGAATCAGATTGGAGCATTCCGGCCGAAAAATAAGGATGAGGAATTCCGGAACTTATATTATGTGGGCGCTTCAACAATTCCCGGAACCGGACTTCCTATGGTAATAATTAGTTCAAAATTAACTGCGGAAAGAATAGAAGGTGACTATGGACCTGTATCTTGATACTTCCTATAAAATCAGCAGAATAATTACCAAGCAGTACAGTACTTCATTCAGCCTTGGAATATTGGCCTTTGCAAAAAAGTACAGAGAGCCTATATATTCAATATACGGATTCGTCCGGCTCGCGGATGAAATTGTTGATACTTTTCACGGCTTCGATAAAGCCTCTCTGCTGAATGGGTTGAGAGAGGAAACATACCGGGCTATTAACATGGGAATATCTGTAAATCCGGTGATTAATTCATTTCAGATGACGGTTAAAAAATATAATATTGATATATCCTATATAGATGCCTTCCTCGACAGCATGGCAATGGACCTCAATGCCTCGAGCTATGAAAGAAATTTTTATGATAAGTATGTTTATGGATCGGCTGAAGCAGTTGGACTTATGTGCCTGCACGTATTTTGTGACGGCGACAAGTCAATGTTTGAGAAACTGAAGGAACCTGCACGCATGCTTGGATCTGCTTTCCAGAAAGTTAACTTCCTTAGGGATATTAAAAGTGATATTGAGGAGCGGGGAAGAATCTATCTTCCGGATGTCCACCACTCCGATGTGATCGATATTAACAGTAAAAAATTCCTTGAATCTGAAGTCGAGAAAGAATTTGAAACTGCACTACAAGGCATTAGGAAACTTCCTAAAGGGGTTCGGCTTGGCGTTTATTCGGCTTACCTTTACTATTATTATCTTTTCAGGAAAATAAAAGGACTGGATATGAGGGAGCTTCTCTCCCGAAGAGTCAGCGTTCCAAATATAACGAAACTTGTTCTTCTGCTTAAAGCGTTTATTGTTGTGCGAATACTAAAATAGGTAAAATATGAGCCCGGTTAAATTTGTTTATATAATTGCTGCTGTTTTCTTTTTCATGCAGATAACCTATGGCGGTCAGAATGAACCGGACCAGAAAACTCTCACAACAATACGAAGCGATTTTTATCTCGCCGTTGAAAATGAGGACATGCTGAACAGCCTCCTCGGCCTTATCGAAATGAAGTATGATACTGATGCCAATGACTGCCCTGCGGTTATACTTGCCTACTATGGCGCTCTTGAAGCCATGAAGGCAAAATATACGTTTAATCCGTACAGTAAGTTCAGAAATGTAATTTCGGGGATTAAAAAGCTTAACGCCGCGGTAAGCAAATCAGATGAACGACTTGAAATAAGATTCCTCCGCTTTGCGGTTCTTCATAATATTCCTGGAATTTTCGGTGTATCAAAGGAAAGAAATGACGACTTGAAAGTTACTTTTGAACAGCTGCTCAAAAAGGATTATTCTTCGGTAAGCAGGGATTTGCAGAAGGGCATAGCTGAATTCCTTATGCGCAGCGATAGACTGGAGCAGAATCAGACAGAAAGCTTAAAATTACTTTTCCCAGACGCCGCAATAGAATAAATGTATACATATTTAATCATAAATACCTGCATAATTATATTTCCTCTGATTATGTCGTTTGAACAGAAAGTCAGGTATTACAGAAAATTCCCCCGGCTGTTTCTTTCTATTCTGATTGCTGCCGTGCCTTATATTATATGGGACTCTTATGCCGCAATCAGGAGTGACTGGATGTTTAATATAAAATATATTCTGGGTATAAGGGTGTTTTCACTCCCGGTTGAAGAAATTTTATTTTT
Source organism: Syntrophomonadaceae bacterium (assembly GCA_050259615.1). Taxonomy (GTDB): domain Bacteria; phylum Bacteroidota; class Ignavibacteria; order Ignavibacteriales; family SURF-24; genus JAAXKN01. The sequence goes on from JBLNAZ010000203.1 coordinate 5,560, forward strand.
CATTACGGTTCCTTTCAGTTCAATATTCATTTATGAATCCCTGCGAGTTTACATCCCCGAAAAAACTCTTAAATTAAACAGTAAGGTATATTTTGCCGCAGGAATTGCTATAGTCTTAATTTCATTTATCTTTATCGACAGATATTACACTTTTACTGTGCTCTTATTCACCGGAGCATTTCTTATGATATCGTCTATTCTTTTTGTTGAGATTATCAATTCGAAGATCTTCTGGATCTTTAACGGCGTTATGTATATCCCTTTTCTCATATTTAATTATATCCTTACATCTTTGCCCGTTGTCATCTATAGCGGAAAAGCTGTCACAGGTGTCAGATTTCTGACAATACCTGCAGAGGATTTTCTTTATTCATTTACCCTCCTTTCTTTTTATCTGTCAGTCTATTCATTACTGGGGAATAAATGGCGCGTAAAAATAAAATAGCTGTAATAGGTTCAGGACTTGGCGGTCTGTCGGCTGCTGCAAGACTTGCGGCAAAGGGATTTGATGTGGATGTCTTTGAAAAATCTGCCGTCAGCGGCGGAAAGGCAGGGGAAGTTTCAGTGGGGGGATACAGATTTGATACAGGTCCTTCGGTTCTGACTATGAAATTTGTACTTGAGGATCTTTTCAGCGAAATAGGAGAAAAGCTGGAAGATTATCTGGCAGTTGAACAGATGGATATCCACTGCCGGTACTTTTTTCCGGATGGAACTGTAATTGACGCGTATAGCGGATTCGAGCGCCTGGCTTCCGAAATTTACAAAAAAACAGGAACAGGCTGGCAGGAACTAAAGAAATATTTTGATTACTGCGGAAGAATCTATGATCTGACAAAAGACATATTTCTTATGCGGAGCCTTATGGAATTAAGGACCTATGCTAACTTTGATGCATTCAGGACTCTTATAAAAATTAAAAACATTGACAGCTTCAGAACAATGCATGAGGCAAACAGTGAATATTTTTCTGATAAGAGGATTATTCAGCTTTATGACCGCTATGCAACATATAACGGCTCAAGCCCTTATAAGGCACCTGCAACACTGAATATTATTCCGCATGTGGAATTCACGATGGGAAGCTATTATGTGCGGGAAGGAATAAGATCTATTCCCTTAAGTATTGAAAAGGCTGCCGCTAAGAAAGGCGCAAAGTTTTATTTTAATACACAGGTTGATAAAATAGTCTGCCGGAAAAATAAAGTAACTGGAATTATTGCATGCGGTAAAGAATATAATTATGATGCAGTGATTACAAATTGTGATGTAAATTATACTTATAAGAATCTTCTTGAAGGAGGAGGCTCTTTTTTTTCTGAAAAATATAAAAACCTCGAGCCTTCATCCTCAGCTTTGGTATTTCTCTGGGGTATACGGGGAATGAACCCCTCACTTGAAGCGCATAATATCCTTTTTTCTGAAAATTACAGAAAGGAATTTGAACAGCTTTTCAATTTTATGCAATGCCCGGATGATCCGACAGTATATATTCATATTTCTTCAAAATATAAATATGATGATGCCCCTTCAGGCAATGAGAACTGGTTTGTAATGATCAATGCGCCAGCTGCGGGCACTGTCACTGACTGGAAAAAAGAAGCTCTAAGGATGAAAGAAGTTATTCAGAAGAAAATAAAGGAAATGCTGAAAATAGACCTGAGCAGCCTTATTGCATATGAAAAGATAATTACACCTGAAGATATTGAAAGGAATACAGGCAGCTTCAGGGGAAGCATTTACGGAATTTCTTCCAATAGCAGGTTTGCTGCCTTTCTGAGGCAGAGCAACAGGTCGCGCAGGTACAGGGGGCTTTTCTTCGCAGGAGGCAGCGCACACCCTGGCGGCGGTATTCCTCTTGTGCTGCTTTCAGGAAAAATAGTCAGTAGGATGATAGGGGAGATGTTATGATAAAGGCTGAGCATAACAAGGCAGCAAGACTGGTATTTGACTTTTATATTGACAGGCTTCTGAAAAAGAATTTTTCTTCTTTCTTCCTTGTCAATGAATTCCCGGAAATCAAAAAAACTAATTCTCTAATAGTAACTCCCAATCATTTCAGCTGGTGGGACGGTTTTTTTATAGATCTTGTAAATCGAAAGGTCTTCAGGCGCAAAATTCATATTATGATGCTTGAGCATCAGCTCAAAAAGTATTGGTTTTTCAGGTATCTTGGGGCATATTCCGTCAGACAGGAAAATGCAAAGAGCATAATTGAGACAGCTGAATATTCAAGGGAAATTTCAGATACTCCCGGGAACTTGAATGTAATATACCCGCAGGGTGAAATAGAGTCTTATGAAAAACGTCCTCTTTCATTTAAGCCTGGCCTAAGGTATTTTCTCCGCGGCATCACGGAAAATTGTGCTGTTGCGCCGGTCCTTTTTAAAATAAAGTACGGCGAAGATAAGAAACCGTCTGTATATTGCTGGTTTGGTGAGCCGGTATCCCCGAAAGATGTAATTGGTGACTATGCATGCTACTTAAAAGGCATAGAATACGGGCTTGATCAGCTGAATTCACTTTCAGACAGGAAAACATATATGCCAGATCTTTTCAGGAATGAATTATGACAATTATTTTCTGGATGATATTACCGTTTGTATTTGCAGTTTTGATAGTGTCGTTATACAATATGCTTACTGCACCCCGTATGACACCCGAAGACTGTTTCAGAACTGAAGCCTCCAGCCTTTTGCTTATTTCTGTCCTTATTCCGGCAAGAAACGAAGAAGAAAATATTGCCTGCTGTCTTGACCTCGCATCAAAACAGATTTACCGTAATCTTGAAATAATTGTACTAAATGATAATTCTGACGACAGGACCGCCGAAGTAGCAGCAATGGCTGCACTTACCGACAGCCGGATAAAGGTATTACACGGCAAGCCGCTCGAAAAACCATGGCTTGGAAAGAACTGGGCATGCCATCAGCTTGCACAGAATGCTTCGGGGAGCCTTCTGCTTTTTATTGATGCTGATGTCCGGCTTTCACCCGATGCTGTTCATCTAGCAGCGATGAAAATGAAGAAATATGATCTCGGAATGCTTTCTGTTTTTCCAGGACAGATAATGGGGTCGGTAGGGGAATATCTGATTGTTCCTTTGATGAACTGGCTGCTCCTTTCTTTTCTTCCTTTGAAGAAAGTATTTACATCGGGCAATAAGTCATTTGCTGCAGCAAACGGACAGTTTATTATGATGACAAAGGAAGCTTATGCAATATCAGGCGGACATGAAGCAGCGGCGGTGCAGATCGTTGAGGATATGGAACTGGCAAGAAAAATTAAAATGTCAGGGCTTAAACTTATGACACTTCTTGGCGGAAATATAATCCGCTGCAGGATGTACGGAAATTTCAGTGAAGCGTTTATAGGGTTTTCCAAGAATTTTTTTGCAGGATTCAAAATCCCGGCATTTTTCTTTATTATTATGCTTTTAATGATGGAAACTGCCTTCCTCTATCCGTTTATACCTGCTTTGTATCTGCCTGAATTTGCGCTTCTTTCAGCAATGATAATGATAAGCAGGATATTTATTTCAGTTTCATCAGGGCAGAATTTACTATTAAATATACTTCTTCATCCGCTGCAGATGATGCTTGTGCCGGTTATAGGAATAAACTCTGTTTTAGTCAAAAGAAAAAATAAGGTAATATGGAAAGGCAGAATATACTAAAGGAAAAAACAGCCTTTATAATTTTGGCGGTTCTTTATATGGTTGGCGTTGCGGGGCATTCGGTAAAGCCACTCTGCCAACTTATGATTATGCTGACCCCATATACCCTCCTGCTTTCGGGAATTATTGTGCTTTTAGTCGTTTTCAGAGGCCAGTATCAGACAAAATTTGCTATATGGCTTGGCGCAGTATTTATAGCGGCCTTTCTTACTGAAGCTGCCGGTGTTGCTACCGGAATGATATTTGGCAGCTATTATTACGGTAATGTACTGGGTTTCAGTCTGCTTGATGTTCCGGTACTTATATGTTTTAACTGGATGTTTGTTGTTTTAGGATCCGCTTCAGTGTCACGCAGATTATTTCATCGTCCATTTTATTCTGCATTGTCTGCTGCCATGCTTGCGGTTATTTTTGATTATGCCATGGAACCCGTGGCGCAAAAATTGAATTACTGGCAATGGAGAGGCGGCTATGCCCCTTTTCAGAATTATATCTCCTGGGGCTTTTTCGCTTTTTTGTCCGCTTATATTTTATTTAAGGCAGAAATAAAAATTCCTGACGGGCTGATTGCAGAAAAATATTTTCTTATTCAGTTTATCTTTTTCTGCCTGCTCAATATAATACCCATAAGTGTATAGGAAAAATGATGGGAATGCTAATAGCTCTGATGATTATATTGCTCTGGCTGGGGCATCTTGTATATGCTTTCTTAAATGTAAAGACAGATTTGCTTTCTGTTTCTTTTTATCTTCATGTTCTGATTCAGGCATATTTGTATACCGGACTTTTCATAACTGCTCATGATGCCATGCACGGCACTGTAAGCCGTTACAGGGGAGTAAATCACGCTGTTGGCATTATTTCACTCTTGCTGTTTGCAGGCATGAATTATAACAAAATTGTGAAGAGTCATTATCTGCATCATAAGTATCCGGGGAAGGCAGAAGATCCTGATTTTACAGCAGGATCCCAGAATTTTTTTGCGTGGTGGTTTAAGTTTATGAGAAGTTATGTTACCATTATGCAGCTTATTATAATGGCTGCAGTATTTAATTTACTGAATTTATGGATCAGTCAGCCGAAACTTTTTGCATACTGGATTATACCTGCATTTCTTTCCACACTGCAGCTTTTTTACTTTGGAACATACATTCCTCACATGCTTCCGCATACAGAGGATATGAAACCTCATAATTCCCGCACACAGTTTAAGAATCATCTTCTGGCAATGTTAAGCTGCTATTTCTTCGGATATCACAGGGAACACCATGACTCTCCCGGCACACCATGGTGGAAGCTGTATCAGCTGAAATAGGCGGCCCTGTTCAAAACATTGTCTGTGCTATTTTAGCCAAGATTTTTTTTGTAACACCTTCTTCTTTTATGCTGGCGGTTTTCAAAAAATCTCCATTGAGCCTGTACCTTCGAATTTATTTCAAGCTCCCGGTTTGTTTCCACCTTTATA
>JBLNAZ010000204.1:0-5487 GCA_050259615.1 Syntrophomonadaceae bacterium
CAATTGATCCCGGCTATGCACACAAAACTGGTGCTGTAATACCCGGGAGCATACAAAACAGCTTTATAAGGAATACAGCGAATGAAAATGTCGGGCGGCCCCGGAACCAGAAATATCAAAATCATACTGCTGGCCATTGCTTTAATTATTGCCTTCGGCACCGTTTTCTATACGCGTATGATCGTCGAGAAGCTTCAGCAGAAGGAAAAACAGATCGTTGAGCTTTATGCAAAAAGCCTGGAGTACCTTGCCAATACGGAGGATACTTCCACTAACCTTACATTCATTTTTGAAAATGTCATTAAGCCTATAGATTTTCCGATAATCCTGACCGATACACAGGACAAAATTAACCTGAAGAATAAATCAGGCTACCGCAACCTCATTATCGATTCCACAAAGACCCCGGCCGAGCAGGAGGAGTTCCTTTATACGAAGATTAAGGAAATGGATGCCATTAATCCCCCCATCGTAATTAAATACAACGATTCCATTATCTTCGGCAAAATCCACTACGGCGATTCCGACCTTATAAATCAGCTCAGGAATTACCCTTTTCTCCAGATACTCTTTGCCGCAATGTTCATCCTTATAGGCTATATAAGCTTCAGCTATATTAAAAGAAACGAACAGAGCAACATCTGGGTCGGCATGGCCAAGGAAACTGCCCACCAGCTGGGCACCCCAATTTCAAGCCTTATGGGATGGTCCGAAATCCTGAAGCTGAGCCATAATAATCCCGATAAGGTCCTGGACATTTCAGAGGAAATCAACAACGACCTTGCCCGCCTGAATAAGATCACTCAGCGCTTCTCAAAGATCGGCTCACATCCCGAGCTGAAGGAAGCCAACCTTTATGAAGTGATCGAGAGAACAACAAAGTACTTTGAAAGACGCCTTCCGCAGATTGGCAAGAACGTACAGCTTAAGATCGAGGGAGATGAAAATGTATGCGCAAACCTGAGCCCCGAACTCTTCGAGTGGGTGCTCGAAAACCTGATTAAAAATGCACTGGATGCAATTGAAAGCAAAAAGGGAAGCATAACGTTCCATGTTTCAGAAACCCATAAGCACGCGGAAATAGACGTTAAGGATACCGGTAAGGGAATAGATCCTAAAAGAAAGAAGGACATATTCCGACCCGGCTACAGCACTAAAAGACGCGGCTGGGGACTTGGCCTAAGCCTTTCAAAAAGAATAGTTGAAGATTACCACAAGGGCAAGATATTTGTAAAGCATACGGGTCCCGAAGGAACAACGTTTAAGATAATTCTCAGCAAAAGCTCATAAGAATAATACCCCCGCAGAAGAATAATTACTTTTTACAAAGCTCCTTTACGGGAGCTTTTTTATGAACTCACATTTATTACACCACCCAAGTATACACAAGTCCAATTGCCGCCAGCGTCATCAGCACCACGGAAATCCAGCCGCCAATTTTTAAGCCTAAAGGTATATTAAACCTTCCCATAATCATCCTGTTTGAAGATATCAGCATCATTATTATCATAACGGGTGCCGCAATAAGCCCGTTAATTGTTGCTGCCCAGATGAGAGCCTGAATGGGATTTATGGGTGTAAAGTTGAGCGCAAGCCCAATCAAAGTTGCAACGCTCAGCACCAGATAAAAGTTAACTGCACGGAGGGGTTTCTGTTCCAGACCCACGGGCCACTTAAAGAGTTCCCCTATTGCATAGGCTGCGGAGCCTGCAAGTATTGGTATTGCAAGCATTCCCGTTCCTATAATACCTGCGCTGAAAAGAAGAAAAGCAAAGCGGCCTGCAAGCGGCTTTAATGCACCTGCTGCCTCGGCGGCGCTGTTTACTTCGGTTATACCCTGCGTGTTAAGCGTCATTGCTGTTGTGACAATAATGAAAAATATAATTATATTCGAAAACGCCATGCCGAGGTATGTATCTATTTTTATCCTTTTCATCTGCCCGTGTGCCTGATCAGGAGCAACCTTGAGAGGCTTCTCTTCAGGCGTGGTATTTACCTCTTCTGTTTCCTGGCTTGCCTGCCAGAAAAACAGGTAAGGGCTTATTGTTGCTCCAAGCACGGCAACAACCGTATTTAAGAATTTCGTATCCCATTTGAACTCCGGAACCACAGTTGCCATGAGGGCCGACTTCCATTCAACTTTCACGATAAAGGCCGTAAACATATATGAGAATAATGCCAGGGAAAGCCACTTTAGTATCTTAACATACTTTATGTACGGAATAAATACCTGCAGAATTAAAGAAAGCGTCGCAAGCAGAATAGCATACAGTATTTCAGGTCCGCCGATGATCAGCTTCATTGCGCTTCCCATTGCAGCAATATCGGCACCTATGTTTATAACATTTGCAATGATCATTAAGGAGGTAACTAATATGCCGATCCATGGGGGATAATGCCTCATCATGTTGCCAGCAAGCCCGCGCCCCGTTACGCGCCCTATCCTGGCCGAGATCTCCTGCGTGGCGCTTTTAAGAGGGTATGTATACAATACCGTCCATAGGAGGCCAAAGCTGAAGTGCGCCCCCGCCTGCGAGAAAGTGGCTATTGCACTCGGATCGTCATCCGAGGCGCCCGTAATTACGCCCGGACCCAGTCTTTTTAAAAAGTTCTTCAGCGGATTTCCCCCTGATGCTTTCGAATTAACACTGTCAGCCAGTTCTGTTTCTTTATTCATTATATGCTTTTTAACTAGTTCTCTTTATAATATCAAATTAACGGCTTAATTTAAGTGGAGAAAGTATTCGCAAACAGTAACTCCAAGCCTGCACCTCTTAAGCTTCAATATCCTTAACTGTATGCTCTTGTTAATGCATTGACATTAGCCCGCAATGCTATTATCCTATTTTTGCATGACACTATAAAAATATAAGGAGGGAAAGATATGTTGAAAAGACTTCTGTTTTCTGTCTTTATTTTAACTGCAGTTTTAATATTTACTACAGGAACCATAAGCTATGCCGCCGGCAGCCTGTCTCTTCAGGAGAAGGACCAAATGCATAAGGATATGCGGGCCGATACCGGTATGACTCATAAAACCCATGGCGATATGAAGGCCATGATGGGAGAAATGCGCGACAGTATGATGAACGTGCATAAAACCGGAGACCCCGACCATGACTTTGCCGCAATGATGATCCAGCACCATAAAGGCGCCATAAAAATGTCGCAGGAGGAAATTGATAAGGGCAAGGACAAGAAAATAATTTCTATTGCAAAAAAGGTGATCAAAGACCAGAAGAGTGAAATTAAGGACCTCCGGAAATTTGTCAGGACAGATAAATCCGGCATGGCAATGAACCAAAAGCGCGACACCTCTATGCAGAGCCAAAAAGACATGAAGGAAATGAAAGACATGACCGGATCATCAGAGCACAAAATGATGGATAAGATGCAGAAGATGGAAATGACGGGCAACCAAGACAATGATTATGCCTCGATGATGATAATGCATCATCAGCACTCAATCGATATGTCAAATGCTTATCTGGATAAGGGGAAAAACAGTAAACTGATAAAAATGGCAAAAAAGATGATAAAGGAAAGTGAAAGCCAGATAAAGGACCTGGAAGACTTGAAAATGGACAAGTCAAAATAATACCTTTTCATGTAAGCACTTAATAAAACTGGAAAGGGCAAAGCTGCCTTTGCCCTTCCCTTACTTAATTGAATTGCCCTTATTCAATTAATTATTTGTCCTCATCCTCCTCTAAACCCGTGAGGGCTTTTCGGCCATCCCGGTTTTCAAAATCTCTTGCGCATATATATTCAGCATAAAATTCTCCAAAATCGCCTGAGAGCGGATCTATCAGCTTGTCTGTACCTTCAAGTATACCGTCTGCAATTAAGAAAAGTTCAGAGAGCCGGCGGCTCTGTAAATCTGTTCCTGAATTTAAAATCCTTTTCTCCACCGATCTCCTGAAATATTCTATTTTTAAGCCCAGGTTGTGTATAATGTTGGGCGTAACTCCCATCCGTCTTATTTCAGAAACATATCTCAAAGCCAGTATGCGCAGAGCCTCGGCTTTATGCAGAAGCTCTGAATCCGACAAACGCATCAGATAACTTTGATTATACCGGGCCTTGTCCTTTAATTCCACGTTGCCCGACTGTCTGGAGAAATTAAAAAGTGCCGTAGAAACAACTGCCAGATCTGCAGCCAGCCCTTCTCTTCCTGCAATTGCCTCAACCGTTAAATCCAGAATTTCTGCTGGTGCATCCTTGTCGGCCTGCTCAATTTCATCCATTGTTCTTCGCAGCCTGGTCATCAGAAAAGAAACCGGCCCCAGACTCAAAGACAGATCTACATTCCTTGTCAATAGGCTCAGTACATCCCCATACATTCCGTATTTTTTCTTTTCTATATCATTCATAACTTTCACTAATATCAATATTAAAAAATTTCACATTAGAACATCCGCCCTTAATCAGATTCATATCCTCTGTACTTATTTTAAGTTAAACCCCTCAGGTAAAATAAAACATAGGGTATTTTCTGAATTTAATGTAAGTGGTTTTCTTACAGTGAATGCTTATTCCTTGATTGGAAATTTAATTATTCATAGTTTTTCCTAAATTATTTCTTAAGTTACTCCGGCATGTTTAAAGAACAATGTAAAGAAGTTTTAATGAAAGTATTACTTGTAATTCCGCCGTTTTCACAGATCAATACGCCTTATCCCTCCTGCCTGCAGCTTTCGGGCTTTTTAAGGTCAAAGGGAATTGAGGCCGGAACGTTTGACCTGTCTTTGGCCTCGGCCCTGAAGATATTTTCCAGGGCGGGACTTGAAAAAGTATTCTCCTGCATTTCAGGAAGTGAAGATGAAACGGTTAAAAGGGCACTGGCTCTTAAAGATAAATACATCAGCACAATCGATCCCGTAATAAATTTCCTTCAGGGTAAAAATCCAAATCTGGCTTACAGAATTGTCCAGGATGGTTTTCTGCCCCAGGGGAATGCATTTTCAAAAGACTCGGATGAAAAGAACGCCTTCGGATATTTCAGCCTGCAGGATAAGGCCAGATACTACTCGTCGCTTTTAATTGACGACATTACAGACCTGATCGGTAAAACCGTAACGCCTTACTTCCGCCTCAGCCGTTACGCAGAAAAACTTGCACAGAGTCCGCCTTATTTCGATCCTCTGCTGAATGAATTAAAGCGCCCCGTTAACTTAATTGAAGAGATGATGCTTGAAGAGCTGAAGAAGGAAATTGAATTCTTCCATCCTCAGGTTATCGGCTTTACAATACCATTTCCGGGCAACCTGCTTGGGGCTCTTATCTCAGCAAATTTTATAAAGTCCAATTATCCCGCCATTAAAATTGTCTTTGGCGGAGGCTACATCAACACGGAACTTAGAACACTGCGGGATGAAAGGATATTTGACTATACGGATTACATTACTTATGACGACGGCGAGCTCCCTTTGCTTAATATAATCCGGAACCTTAAAGGCGAGGGCTCTCAGTTTGTACGCACACTTA
>JBLNAZ010000205.1:0-3182 GCA_050259615.1 Syntrophomonadaceae bacterium
TTTCCTCCTATTGGAGGCAGCCAGTAGTACCATCCAGTTGGAACTCCTACTGCTGTGTTCCAGTCCTGTCCTGCCCACTTGCCTGCTCTTCCCGTAAAGAGGAAGTCATCTGCCCAGACTGTTCCTGTTGCGCTCTTGCCTGCAACGAACTTTATGATCAGCTTCCAGGCATCCTTCGGCAGTATTGTCTCTCCTACGCCGGTTGTATCTGCCACCCAGCCGCCGCTGGATGCTTTGCTCTGGTCTATAGGAAGTTTTGTTTCACCTATCAGAGCACCCGTTGAGTCGTAGAACGTATACGATACCCACCATTTTGCGTCGTCATTGGCCGGGTTTACGTTCACGTTCTCTGTTCTCACGTATGCCCCGAGGAGTATATCCACATTCTTCAGCAGCTGTGGTGACCAGAGGTCTGCCATGTTCTGGCTGATCCAGTATACTGAATCTGTTGTTGCGGCTGCCTTGGTGATCTTAAGCGAGCGTCCCATGGATCTCGACTGGTCGGTTGCCCAGTCCAGGGTTGCTCCCGTGGTCTTGCCTTTCATCCAGAAGCTCGGAAGAGAATCTTCAAAACTGCCGATGGTCTTAAATCTGCTTAGCTGCGCACTGATATCGAGAAAAGTGCTCAAGAAAATTATAAGAATGGAAAGGCCTATTACATAACGTCTACGTTTGATCATATGAACCTCCTTTACAATAAATTAAACGAATCCTTTGTTTAATAATTTAACTTTCCGGCATCACCATATATTTTATGACGGCACTGTCTTTCGGCTCGTTAAAAAGAGCACTGATTTCATCATTTCTTAAATTCACGGCACGAAGGTTTAACAGGTCGGTCCTAATTTTACCCGCGACGAGCAGGTCAACTGCGGTTTGAAAAGTATTCGGGTTCAGAATTGAGCTTTTAATTGTGAGTTCCTTGTGGAAAAATGACTGCAGATACAGGTTAATAAAAGCCTTCGGGCCGGCAAGACCGAATATGACGAGTGTGCCCCCTTTTTTAACCTGTTTAAGTGCAAATTCAGCGGCTGCGGGGCTGCCGACGCATTCAATTACAATATCTGTTCCCCCGTTAGTTTTATCTCTTAATGTCTGAACGGCATTGTTATCGTCGGGGCTGCAAACCTCGTCTGCCCCGAGTGCTGCGGCTATATCCCTTTTCTTTTCTGAGATGTCGTAGACAAATGTTTTTGAAGCGCCGTTAAGACGGGCAAGCTGCTGCATTAAAAGTCCTATTGTGCCTGCTCCTACTATAGAAACCGTGTCGCCGGTTTTAACACTTGCCTGGTTAATGCCGTGAACGCAGCAGGAAAGGGGTTCAGAGAATGCCGAGATTCTGAACGGGAAATTTTCAGGAATCAGGTGGGCCTGAGTTCTTGGTACGACAGAATACTCAGAGAAGCCCCCGTTTACAGTCACTCCAAGTGCTTTCAGGTTAAGGCACAGGTTAATTTTACCTTTGCGGCAGAACTCGCAGTAATTGCAGTGTATATTAGGGTTTACTGCAACTCTGTCGCCTATTTTCAGTTCCTGCACGTCCCGGCCTTTATCGACGATCTCACCAGTATATTCATGCCCCAGAATAACGGGAGGTTTTGCCGGGGCATTTCCTTCAAAAATATGGAAGTCGGTGCCGCACACGCCGCAGGCGCCGACTCTAATGAGCAGTTCGTCAGGCCCCAGTGGGGGTATCTGATAATCTGTCACATTAATTTTATGTAAACCTGTAAATAGTGCTGCCTGCATGATGTTAATATTTTATTGATATTTTCTTACAGTTCCCGTGGATTTTCTTTGGATCAGTTCCACAGGGACCAACACTTTCTTTGAACTTTTAACTTTATTATTCAGTATATCAGCCATGAGGCGCATTACCTCGCCGCCAAGTTCAGTCTTCGGGACTTTTATTGTGCTCAGTGGAGGATCGAGTGTGAGGCCGGCTTCCACGTCATCGAAGCCGATCACTGAAATATCCTCGGGTATTCTGAAGCCGGATTCTTTTAAGTACTGCATGACGCCGATGGCCATGGCGTCGTTGCAGGAAAAAATAGCCGTAATGCCCTTATTTTCCCTCATGAGTTTTTTTGCCGCATTATAGCCATTTTCCCTGGCGGGGTAAGCTTCGTCGATAACGCTCATTTTGGAATTATAATTTATGTTTGCGCTTTCAAGGGCAACCTTGTATCCCTGGAAGCGGTCGCGTATACTCGGGTGCTGAATATCTCCTCCAATAAAACCAATGTGTCTGTGGCCGAGGGACGTCAGGTGCTGCACGGCCTGCATTCCCCCGGAAAAGTTGTCTATAAGTACCACGGGATAATTTTCAGCCGGGGGGTAATAGTCGACAAAGGCCATTGGGAGCTCGTATTTTTCGAGGCAGGCAATAATATCTTCGGGCACTTTTCCTGCAATGATTACGCCGTCTACATTTCTTTCCAGTACGCAGCGCGGCAGTCGGTCGCCTGCCTTAAAGTCTGAACGTATACTGGTAAGTAAAATATAATATTCGTTCTGGCGTGCTTCGAATTCCGCGCCCAGGAATATGTATGTATAGAAAGGCTCCGAGCGGAGGAAGTGGTCTTCAGTAACAATAAAGGCCAGGTTGCCCGTCTTGCGGGATACGAGTCCGCGTGCCGATCTGAAAGGGTGATAGTTCAGGTCTTTAATGGCCTTGTTTACGCGCACACGGGTTTCATCAGAAATCTTTTTATGATTATGCATGACTAGCGAAACCGTAGCGATGGAAACTCTGGCCCTCTTTGCCACATCTTTAATTGTAGGAGTCATAATGTAAGTTAAACGTTTTAATAGAAGCAAATATTTTCCGGCTGTCTTGTCAATGCCTTAAAAAAGGAGTAAGTTATTTAGAAATCAAAGCTTACCCCGGGGGCCGGTTTCATCCCCTTTTTCAAGGGGAAAAGCGGCATTCCCGCAAGGCCTTGAATAATTCCGGGGAAAGGGAGAAAAATTTTTGCACCAGTTAAACAGAAGAACAGTTTTATTAAAACCGGGCTTTTCCAAGCTTTAATTCAAGGCTTGAAAAGTGTTGTTTGAGAAAACAATCTAATTGCGTATTTTGGGACATTTTTCAAATTAAAAGGGTCAAACCAAATGAACACAGTCGAGCTTATAAGAAAGAAAAGAAACGGGGATGAGCTCTCCGAAAGTGAAATCGGGTT
>JBLNAZ010000206.1:0-19102 GCA_050259615.1 Syntrophomonadaceae bacterium
TCTGAGCCGATCCAACTCTGCCCTGAAGGGTGGGGGCAGTAGTTCCTGAGGCATTATTTACCTGAAGGAAATCAGCGTAGTTTCCTGAAGTCTGCTCGTCCAGCTTCCAGTAGCTGATAAGATCAAGAGGAACCGAGGAGGCTTTTGCAAGGAGGAAAATATTTCCTGTAAAATCTGAAAAATTGACGCTTGAAGTGACCGATCCTGCTACAGGTGCAGAACCAGTGCCTCCAAGATTTATCCATTTACCGGAGCCGTTATTTTTTGCAATTCGCACCATGGAACTGTCGCTAATGTTGTCAGCAGCGTCGTAATTCATGGTTATTGCTGCGCTTTGAACCCAGGAATTTGGGGACTTAGAAATTGTAAAGTATCTGCTGGAAGAAACGGCACTTAAATAGGGATAAAGATTATTATCCGGTGGTGCCCCCGCAGTCATTTCGGCCGTGTAAGTTGTCAGTTCTGAAGTAGCATCAGTTACACTCAGCTTTGCGAAGTAGCCTGAAGTGCCTTTGCCCAGAGGGAAATTCATATCTACTGGTGATGTAGATGCAACCTGAAAGGCGAGCGGCCCGTCTGTAAAACTGGTTTTGCTTCCTCCTGTAACGCTTCCTCCCGGAAGAATTGTAATCAGATTACCATTTGAAGTTATTCTGCCGCTCATATCCACAATAAAGGCTGTCAGCGGTGAATTGAGTATTACATCTGAAGATATATAGTAGTTCAGGTAATTTGTTTTATCGTCCATACCTGTAATTGGAATAAGTCCCGCAGTATTAATTGTATGCGGAGTTCTATTGGGGTTAACTCCAAATACAAACCTTGAATAACTTATGCCGCTGAAGGCAGGGTTGCTGTAAATTCCGACTTTAGAGTCAGAAGAAACAGTCATGTTATTCCTTATGTTGATAGATGCATAATGAGCACTGGTTCCGGGTTGAGTGCAAATATAGAACTCTCCGCCGTTTTCTACTGTGAGGTTATCGCAATATGTGAAAAACAGGTATTCAATACCCTGGCTCATTCTGCTGAAGGCGGTCAGTTTTGAATTTGGCCCGCTTACAACCAGATTCCTGACATTTGTGCCCTGGCCAGAGAATAGATAGACCTGCTGTGAATTGCTGTTAAGCACAGTAACACCGCCGGGAGTATAAAAGCTGCTGCTGTTCAGGTTAAGGAAAGCATCCCCTGTCTGATTAGGGCAGTCCCATACAATGGTGGCGCTGTACATTGCTGTCTGGGTCGGGAATGTCGGAGCTGCATCAACAACACCCGTTACAAGGCAAGTGGAATTGGCGCCCCATGTAGTATTTGAGTAACCAAAATTGCCTGGAAGTCCGGCCATTCCTGCATTTTGTGCGTGCTCGAATGTGCCGTTTACATAAAGGTATCCAGTGTAGCTTGGGGAAGTTGAAGTCCCCACATTCGGGTTTTCAAGGGAGCCTTCGTTTCTGAGTGTTCCCCCGGCATCAATGGTTAAAGATGAGCTAATGTTCAGCAGGCCCTTATTGTCAAGTTTTCCGCCGCTGATGATCTTTAACTTAGAGTTAAGGTTAACCTGAGCCTCGGGATTAATCGTAACCGTGCCGGTAACTGCAATAGGATAATTGGGGGAAGGTATCCAGTTAGTGCCGTCAAAGGCCTCCCATATGCCCGGGTCTTCCCAGTTGCCTATTAATGAGGTTCTGTAATCGCTGTAAATTGAAGCGGGTGTATAATTCCCCCCTGTAACGTTTTGCGTTACATTGCTGTATACTCTGTTCTGTGGAGTGAAATTGAATCCGGCAAGCGCGGGAGTGACTGTTCCGGACCAGCCGTAAGGCACACTTATGCTGTAGTTGCCAGAAGCATCGCTAACAACAGTCTTTAATGTCCCGTCCATGTAGCTCAGTTCAACCCCTGGTATTCCGGCATTACCGGTAATCTTGGGTAGTGTAATTGTGCTTGCAAGGACGAATATTGTTCCGGTTGCATCCGAATTACCGTAATTAGCCATTGCAGTAGCCAGTGAAGTAATCGTACCTGTTTGAGCCGCAGTGCCGGTTCCCCCGATATCTACCCAGTTTGCATTAAAATCGTTTTTTGCTATTCTCAGCTGTCCGTAATTATTGCCGACCCCGTCATCTGTATCGTAGCTTAATTTAATCTGGGCATTAGAAGTAATGTTTGTCCCAGTTTTATATATTCTGACGTATCTGGTCTGGTAAGCCTGCCCCAGAGTGCCGGTCAGTGTGTACTGTGGGGGCGCTCCCATCATCAATTCCGCCGTAAAGGTAGTAAGTGCGGTGGATTTGTGGGCAACTGTAAATTCCACCGGTCTGCCTTGCCCGGATTTGCCGACGGGGAATTTAAGCACACGCATTGCAGTTGTGTTTACCTGAGCCGCAACGGGGCCGTCGATATAAGCCGTTGAGCTCCCGCCTGTAATACTGTAATTAGGAAGCACTGTAAGCAGATTGGTAGAAGAAGTGACCAAAATACCGTTAAGCCACAGGTTCCTGACTGTCTTTGGAGCAGTTAGTGTAACAGTGGTCCCGCTTTGTATGTTAATTTTTGCAGCGGTTGTTGAAGTCTGGCTTAGAGGAAAGTCAGTGGAACTTTCCCAGACCCCGTTATTATATTTTTGCCATGTTGCGGGATTCTCCCATACCCCGTTGGCAGCCGACTGGTAATCCCCGTTTGCGGGGGCAGGAGTTTGTGCCAGAACACCAGACACAAAAACCATAACCAGAAGGTGAATCATTGTTAAAGTGTATTTTATCATTATCCCCTCGTATAGTTAAAGAATGTCGAATTATGTTTATTTAGAAATTATCAGCTGCCATAGTCTGACAGATGAATACTGATAGCTCTAAGTATCTCGTTTAATGTAAATGGTTTAAGAATGCATCCCGCAGATCCTTTTTGAATGCCGCTCTTCATCTCCCGGAATTCAACATCCGAAGTGATAAATACCAGAGGGATAATTGAAGTGCAGGGATCAGTTTGCAACTTCTTCAGCAATTCCAGTCCGTTCATTACAGGCATATGGATATCCGAAAAAATCAAGTCGGGCTTAAATTCAAGTGCGAGCTCGAATGCCGCCGCACCGTTTTTTGCAGAAATCACCTCAAACCCCTCATTTAGTAGAAAATCAATTAAATTATTCCTTATCAGCTTGTCGTCTTCAGCCACTAAAATCATCTTCCTGGTTCTCATCATATATTCCAATTTATCCTTTGGTTTATTTATGATAACACCATATTTAGTATAAAGGCAGTGATTTGGAATGAAAGGAATATTAGTGGAATAAGCGGTTTATGGCTGTTCCGGGCGGTTAAAATAAAATGGGCAGCAAAAAAGCGTATGCAACATTATAGGAGCAACTAACAATTTGAAAAGGAGCTGAACAAAATGAGGTTTTTTGAAATTGCATGCGGAATGACTGATGATCTTTCCGCATGCAGGCAAACTATGAGGGACTCCGGTTTCTACTTAAGTAATCTGCCCCGAAGCTTAATTGAATACCTTCTGCTGATTTCAAAGGGTTTATCGATACCTTTGAGGTAAACCAGGTACCCTGAATTGAACCAAGTTTCCATCTTGGTGAGGTAATCTATGTTTACAATTGTCGAGCGGTGAATTCTTAGAAATTTATTCTCAGGCAGTAACTTTTCCCAGTTTGTTAAGGTTTTCCTTAACAGGTACGATTTGCCGTCGGATGTCTTTAGGGTTGAATATTGCTTTTCAGCGCTGATGGCCACAATGCCGGAGATATTTACAAGGTGAGGCCTGCTGTTGACCTGTACGAAAAGCTTATCGTCAATAGAATATTTTTTTTGAGCATTTTCTTCCTTTGGCGCAGCTATATCAGCCCTAATCGTTTCAACTCTTTTCAGTCTCGAGGCAATGGAATTAAGAAGATCATCGGCATCAAATGGTTTAAAGATATAATCATCAGCTCCAAGACTCATACCCCTTCTGATATCTTCCTTTTCAACCTTGGCTGTAAGATAAATAAAAGGTATGGTTCTGGTGGATGGATCTTTTGAAAGCCTGATAAACACTCCATAGCCATCTAAGCCCTGCATCATTATGTCACAAATAATCAGATCTGGAAACACCTTTCCTGCTGTCAGTACTCCTTCCTCTCCGTCGCGGGCGGTAAATACTGTGTAGCCTTCCTCGTTAAGTAATGTGGATATATTCTGGCGGACTGTCTTATCATCCTCAATTACCAGTATTTTTTTGCTCATTTTTCCCCCTCGGAATCTTTACAATAAATTTAGTTCCTTCCCCAAGTTTCGAAGAGCAGCTGATATTACCCTCATGAAGCTCTACCGATTTCTGAACTATTGAGAGACCAAGTCCCTTGCCTTCTATTTCAGCAGTGTTGTCGGCCCTGAAGAAAGGCGTAAACAGGTGAACTCTGTCTTTCTTAGGAATGCCGATTCCTTCATCGCAGATTTCTATCTGTACAGATGAATGTGTTGATGAGACATTCAGTTCAATGCTGCCCCCATCAGGTGAATACTTAAATGCATTTGAAAGCAGATTAATAATTATGAAGCGGAGCAGTTTGGGATCGAGTGCAAAAACCCTTTCCTCAGCAGTATAAGAAAAAGAGAAATTATGATCCTCAGCTGCCAAATGTTTTACTTCTTCAATAACTTTAAGGCAAAACTCATGCAGGTCAATTGATTGCGGGCTGCATACAATCTTTCCGCTTTCTGCATGGCTGATAGTCAGTATATCATCAAGCAGCTGCGTGAGATAAAATATGGAATTCTTTGCCCTCAGGAACTCCTCATCAATTCTTAAATCGTCCCATCTTTTCCTGTATCTTTGAACCAGCTGCGTTGATGAGAGAATAGAGGTAAGGGGAGTCCTGAATTCATGTGAAATGGTCGAAATAAACCTGCTTTTAAGTTCATTAAGCTCTCTTTCTTTCTTAAGCGATTCCTTCAGTAAAAGCTCAACCTGCTTTTTCTTCTCAATTTCAATTTTGAGCTGGCTGTTGGTTATTGCAAGCTCTTCGGTTCTGACCCTAACAAGTTCTTCAAGCCGGTTTTTGTGTTCCTCAATTTCCTGCTGGACTCTTTTAAGTTCTGTTATATCCTGAACCACGCCCAGGGAGTACAGAGGGTGCCCGGAATGGTCATAGTGATTTATGCACTGTTCATGAACGATACGAATTTCACCCCCGGGGCGGATTATTCTATGCTCGATGGAATAGGGAGCATTGTTCCTTACTGAATCCATAAAAGATGAGGCTACCAGTTCGCGGTCATCCGGATGAACGAAATGCATAAACGCTTCAAGCGTGGCCCCGAAGGAGTTTGGCTCAATTCCGAAAATTCTGAATATTTCGTCGGACCATAAAAGATGGTTATTTGCAAGATCTAGGCGCCAATGGCCTATATGGGCTACTTTTTGTGCTTCCTTAAGTATTTCATTTGCAGTTTCAAGTTCTTGTGTCCGGTATTGGACCAGCAGTTCAAGATGATTGCGGTGTTTTCTCAGTTCCTCCTCGGCAAGTCTGTGTGCCTCGCGCAGCCTGAGGGTTGTAATTCCATATGCCAGATCTTCTGCAAGCTCTGAAAGCAAATTAACTTCATCATCTGAAAAGCCGTCGGGCTCTCCGGCATAAATTGTAATAGCTCCAAAAGCAGTTCCTTCGGTTGTAAGAGGTATAGAAACTGATGAGGCAAACCCGCGTTTAACGGCCTCACTGCGCCAGGGTTCAAACTTTGGATCGTCAGGAATGCTCCGGCATAATACTACTTTCCCCGTCCTGATTGCGCTGCCTGTAGGACCTCTGCCCCTGTCTGTATCAGCCCACGATATCCTTAACTGCTTTAGATAGTTTTCATCAAATCCTGCCGAGGCTGCTGGAATAACGGATTTATAATCATCCATTACTGTATATCCAATCCACATGAGGGCATGTCCGCAGTCTTCAACAACAATCTTGCAGACTTCTTCCAGATAGGATTTTTCATCTTCGGCTCTCACAAGAGCCTCCCCGCTATGCCGCAGTGCAGCAAGCGTTCTGTTCAGCTTATGAAGCTGCTCTTCTCTTTTTTTCTGCCTGGTAATATCTTCCTTTACCGCAGTGAAGTGCGTAATATCTCCTGCCGGATCAATTACCGGGGATATGCTGATGGACTCCCAGAACAGTTCCCCTGTTTTTTTTCTATTCAGCAGCGTGCCCTGCCACTGATTTCCGCTTTTAATTGTGCTCCAAAGATTCCTATAAATCTCGGGATCTGTCCTGCCTGACTGCATAATACTAGGATTATGCCCCAGCACCTCTTCGGAAGTATATCCTGTCAGGCTTGTGAATTTGGGGTTTACATATTCAATGCGTCCCTTTTTATCCGTGATGACTATGCTGCTGGGAGCCTGTTCCACGGCTCTTGAAAGCTTCCTTAACTGTTCTTCAGCCCTTTTGTGTTCCGTAATATCCTGGCTGTAGCATACAAGCCGGGTTACCTGGCCATTTTCAAAAACAGGGAAAAGGTTATGCTTAAAGATTTCATTGTTATATTCGTCTTCAAAAACTGCTGCTTTACCGCTGGAAAAGACCTCATTAACATACTTCATCCTGCGCCACGAGATGTCCTTTGGGAAGAAATCAGCTAAGTTGTGCCCCGCAATCTCATTTACCGGGCAGTTCAGCTTTTTTGATGCCATCAGATTGGCAACAATAAAATTGCCTTTTGCGTCACACAT
The DNA here is from genome assembly GCA_050259615.1 of Syntrophomonadaceae bacterium. Classification (GTDB taxonomy): domain Bacteria; phylum Bacteroidota; class Ignavibacteria; order Ignavibacteriales; family SURF-24; genus JAAXKN01. The sequence continues at coordinate 6,715 of JBLNAZ010000206.1, forward strand.
AAAAACAGATTCCTGGGTGGCATCCAGAATGGCTCTGATATTATCTTCATTTTGCTTTAATGAATTCATCAGCAGGTTGCGTTCGTTAAGTGAATGCGCCAGCTTCATGTTATTATAGCTTAGTTCCGATATCGAACGGGCAATTTTCAGGAAGAGAACTTTTGCGCTGTCAAGATCCCGGTCATTCAGGTGCGGCACCATGGCAAGTGCATCAATATATTCTCTTTCATCAAAGCCATATTTCCTGGCCTGGCGCCTGAAATATTCAATGTCGGGAGGTTCACTGCTGAAAAAGAACTGTCCGAGGAAAAGATTTCCGAGGTGCCGTCCGCGGATTACAATGGGAGTTGCGAGATCCCACATGCCGTTTCTGCACTTGTAAAGCTTGAACTCGCCTTCGGGAATTCCTGTCGTAAGCTCGGTGTCGCTTTCAATGCAGTTTCTGCATGTGGCTGGATGAACCCTGTGAAATTCTGTGCAGATCCTCTGCCATCCAACCCCTACCAGTACCTTGCCGCTTAAATCGATTATTGCCATAGGGATATTAAGAAGATCGCAGAAATTCTCCATCATGGATTGTATTTCTTCTGTATTGAGAATACTGGAGAGTTCGAGGCTTTCTATGTCGTAATCGGGCGAAAGCAGGTTTTCAAGCTTCTGCCTTGCATACTTTTCTTTTTTTTCGGCTTCTTCTAAAGAATGTCTGAGTACTTCAATTTGTGCCTTCAGCTCACTTATGCTGTCTAAGGGCTCTTCTGCTGCGGGTTCATTCAGTCCCATGGGCTTTGGGTTTGTATCACCTGGGTTTTCAGCAAGCAGCGGAAATTCATTCTCGATTTTTATACTCATCAAATTATTCCCGTAGGCAAGATATTATTTCTTAACTGATAATTTTGTATAACATACAAAATTATTAATATGGTGTCAAAAATAATGACCTAAAAAATTTTCAGGAATTTTTCAGCGCGGAAAGGCAGTCCGAGGATTATGGTCTGGATTAGTTAGATTCAATGCCCAAATGTACAGATGTATTTATGTTAATGAAAATTAAAAGGAATTCTATATAGGGCACTTCAAGCTTCTATCATACTTTATTTGTCTGAACAGCGTACTTCATTACTCACAATAAGCCCATGAAATCAGCCTTAAAGTGCCAACAGGCCGGTTGGAAGATTTGAGAGTTGAACTGAAAATCCTAAGTTATCATAAAACTTACCCATACTTTCATTGTTTTTATTATTATCCATCACCGGACGACAATAATTTAATTATATTATTATGTCTTAAATTATATCCTTTTTTTTCCAGCTTTTGGGTAAAGCTCACGGTATTACTTGTTCCGAATTTAATTATAACTTCTGTTCCTTCGTTTTGCCGGCCGATAATATCCAGTTCGGATCCGATTGTAAGTGCTCTTTTTTGTAAATTTTTCAGCCCCATTCCTTTCTCAAAGGAATTTACTTCTATTCCCTTGCCGTTGTCTCTGATGGAAACAACAAGCGAACTGCCCTGCATGCAGAAGTTTATTTTGACCTCGGTTGCCCCGGAGTGTTTTACTATATTATGAAGAATTTCTTTATACATTAAATATAAATATCGGTGCAGCCTGAGATTTTTCTTCTGGTAAATTAAAGGATCAACTGTAAACTCGTAATCAATACCCGGAAGCAGCTTTCCAGTTATTGAGCTAAGATGATTGATTGTTTGTTCAAGGGAATCGTGGTCGGGGGCAATAAACCATACGATGTCACGCAGGCTTTCGGCGGTTTTGAAGACAGTTTCTGCGGCCTCTCTCAGCTGCTGCATGTTTTCTGGAGGGATATCGCTGCATTTCATAGTTCTCTGAATCATAAGCCCGATACTGCCAAGATTGCTTCCTATTTCATCATGAAGGTCACTTGCTATTTCACCCCGAACTCTTTCAATTTCTTTCCTTTTTTCCTGTCTTTCAGTTCTTACTTTATTTCCGAGTGCAAAGGAAAGCAAGATCATCTCAAGAAGAGACCCGACCTGCCACCCGTATGCCGCACTGAAGGACATCGGAATGATCCCGAGAATTCTTAATGCCCTGAGTAGAACGCCGGCCAGCAAAAAACTGATTGCAGCCAAATAGTATTTTGCGGGTTTGTAGCCTTTCCTTATGGAATAGATGCCGGCACTTAAGAGCAGAAAAACAAAGAAGAAGGCATAATAAGTGGCCATCATGTCTATAAGGGTGAATGGTAAGAAAAAGACCATTGCAGAAGTGAATATCCCCCAAAAAACTGTAAAATCAAGTAAAAGATTGAGCGGCCTGTCCCTCTTTCCGATTTTCAGGAAATCTTTTGTGAATAATGAACCGAATGCAAAATATATCCCTATAAAAAACATGAACGATAAGAGGTTCCACCCGGAGCTGTCCGGCCAGATAAACTGAAAGCCGAGACCATCAATGGCAAACTGATACAGGCCGTAACCCAGAAGATAGAAAACATAGTAAAGATAAGCTCCTTCTTTAATTGATACGAAAAGAAATAAGTTGTACAAAAACATAACGAGAATTATTCCGTAGTATCCTCCCATAAGAAAGTAAGAATCCCTGGATGACTCGGCAAATACAGATTCCGTGATGATATACATTGGAAGGACAATGGAGGTTTCTGATTCTATGCGCAGGTAAAAAGTTGAGTATACATTTTTCTCAGCCGGAAGTCTAAGTACCGGCATTCTTTCATTTTTTTCCCATGTTGAATGGGGATAATACGTTCCGATTCTTTTTACATTGTACTCACCTGAAGAATCCCTGTAGTATAAATCTATTTTCTGCAGCGGAGGATAGTTTATCTCCAGCACCCAGTCGTCTTCACTGGACAGATTTATAACAGAAAACCTTATCCAGACTGCGGACTGACTTATTCTTTTATTGGGAATATCACTTTTCTCCGGTATGAACAGTTTATCGTATTTTTTACTGTTAACATCATTTATTGTAAGATGCTTTGCAGCATCAACAAAACTTTCTGTACTCTTCCCTATGATATATCTGGATTTTATGTCTGTAAGCCTTATTATATCACTGCCAGGCAGGTTTTCAGCCGCTGCAGAAAAGCAGCATGCCAACAATATTCCAAATACAATTAGATTTTTCATTTATTCGTTTCAGCTAAGAACTCTGACACACTTCGTGAAAATATTTCCGGCTCTTCAACAAATGGTACATGGCCGCAATTATGGATCATGACAAATCTGGAATCAGGTATTTTTTCGCTCATTTGTTTTACAACAGGAAAAGGCAGAGGATCGTAATCTCCATGAATAATAAGAGTTCTGGCGGAAATTGATGAAAGGTTACTCCGGATGTAATTATAATCAATTGAATTTCTAATAGTTGGGAAGTAGGGCAGGAAATTAAATGCTGTAGCCTCTGATCCCGATAAATCTATTTTACTGATGAGATTTCTGTCGAAAATATAAGTGCTAAAAATAATTTTCTCCAGGGCTTCGACAGCTGAAGCCTTATGTGATTTGAATTCCTCTGATGAGGATATTTCTGCCAGATTTTTATTATCATCAACTGTCAGTCTTTTTGTAAAATTAGATTCCAGTGTGTCATAAGCTGATTCCACCGGAGGAAGAGGATCGACAAGAATCAAAGCTTTTACTTTTCCGGGGAATATTTCGGCATAATGAACAGCCAGCAGGCCGCCAAAAGAATGCCCCAGAAGCGTTACTTTATCGAGATTGAGGCTTGTCCTGATTGAATCTAAATCATCCAGCAGCAATTTTTCGGTGACTGCCGAGTCAAGTACGCCACCTGATTGTCCGCAGGCACGCATGTCAAAGAATATGAGTTTATGGCCATTTGAAATTGATTCGAGGTGCGGAAGGAAATAGCGATGGTTTAGCCCTGGTCCCCCGTGGATTACAATCACCGGATCTCCTTGTCCTAATATTTTGTAAAATAAATCTGTCCCGTGAGATCTTACGGTTCCTAAGATAATTGTTATCTCCGGGTGATCGAAGGGTGAAATAAAAAGAAATGGAAGAGACAAAGACCTAATTGGAAAATATTTTATAATTCCCATATTGTCCTCTCAAAATTTTAGTGCAAAGCTGAAATATGAAAATCCGACCGAATGTCTGATAAAGTAATTAAAATACAGGATGGCAAACATTCAAGATAAAATATTGGGGGGAACAGGAGGGGACAAATAATTATATCTTTTTATGGGGGTTATAAAATTCTTTCCTTTACGGTTTTTACAACGGCATCGCTTCTTGAATTGACGTGTAGTTTATTATATATGCTTCTTAAGTGAGTATCCACGGTATGAAAGCTGAGGAACAGTTTTGTGGAGATCTTCTTCTTGGTCAGCCCTTTTACAAGGCATTCCAGAATCTGCTTTTCTCTTTCTGTAAGTCCATAGTCGTTTTGGGGAGTATTAATTCTGGCAAATGTCTCAAGTATTTTCCGTGCTATAAATGCATTCATGGGAGATCCGCCTAAAAACACGTCATATATAGCTTTAATGATCTCCTCTCCGCCGGCATTTTTCAAGAGGTATCCTGTAGCTCCGGAGCAGATAGCCTTAAAGACCATGTCATCGTCGTCATAAACAGTAATAATAATAATATGTGATCCGGGGGAAATTGCCTTAATTTTAGGTATGCCTTCAATTCCGCTTATGCCCGGGAGTCCGATATCGACTAAAAACAAGTCGGGAGCAAAAGTCTTCTTCAGTTCTTTGAGAGCATCTTCCATGTTGGAAAAGCCGCATTCACAGTATATTCCATCTGATGAATCGATTAATAGCTTGAGATTATCCCTGAAGAGTTTGTTATCCTCAATTATCCAGATTTTCTTTCTGTTATCCGGGATTGGGTTATTTATAATGTTCATCTTATTGCCCTCTGTTTTAACTATAATCTACAAAATGGAAAATTACAATACCATCACGCGTTTACGTTATCCGGCAAGAAAATAACTCTAAAAATCACGTATTTGCGTGATTGCAGGACACACCCCCGATCTTTATTTTCTAATCAAATAAGAACATTTACAAGATAATTTATGCCTAAGGAAAAGGGAGGCTTGATAGCATGAAAAGGCATTTAATAATTTATCCATGGGCAGTAATAATTGCTTTACTGATGAACGGCACACGCCTTGAAATAAAAGCTGAAGAAAACCCGGCAGGGCAGAGGCTGCACACCATATTTGATGAATATTTTGAAGACTACCTCAAACTTTTCCCTACTTTTGCCTCACAGATAGGCGACAGCCGCTATAATGACCAGTTGGAGAACGATATAAGTTCTCCACACCGGAAAAAACAAAAAGAGCTGTATTCAAAATATTTATCCATGATCACCGTATTGAAGCGTGGTGATTTAACTGAACGCGATAAGATCAGCTACGACATTTTCAAAGAAAATCTGGAGATGCAGCTTGAATCATTCAAGTATAAATTTCACCTACTCCCTTTTAACCAGATGGACGGCAAGCCGATCTATTTTGCGAATATGGGAAGCGGGAAAGATATTCATCCATTTAATAAAGTCAAAGATTATTATGATTTCCTGAAGAGAATAAAAGATTTTGCAGTGTGGACAGATACTGCCATTTCCAACATGAGGCTGGGCATGAAGGAAAAAGTAGTTTATCCAGGTGTAATAATTGAGAGACTGATTGAGGTAGTTGGAAACATCATCTCAGATGACGTTACAAAAAGTATTTTCTACATGCCGGTTCAGAATTTCCCCGGAAAATTCACCATGCAGGAAAAAGAAAAACTAAGGGACTTATATGCAAATGCAATTAAAACAGAAATCAATCCTACATACAAAAAATTATATGCTTTCTTAAAAACTGAATATCTCCCTGCCGGCAGAAAAAGTATATCCTGGGGTGAGCTTCCTGATGGAAAGAACTGGTATAAATTTTTAATCAAATCCTATACTACAACAGATAAAGGTCCGGATGAAATCTATCAGACAGGACTTAAAGAAGTCGAAAGAATAGAAAGGGAAATGGACAGTGTAAAGAATGTTGTAGGGTTTAAGGGGGATCTGAAGAGTTTTATTGAATATATGCGGACAAACCCCGAATTATACTACTCAAGAAGAGAGGATCTGATAAATGGCTATAAAGAAATCAGAAGCATTGTTTCAGCAAATCTCTCAAATCTTTTCGGCAAGATTCCAGGGACGGATTTTGAAATACGTCCTGTTCCCGGGTTTCAGGAAAAATCTGCTCCCGGGGCCTACTACATGTACCCGTCGCAGGATGGGTCAAGACCTGGAGTTTTCTATGCTAATACATATGACTTGAAAGCCCGCCCCAAATATGACATGCAGTGTACGTTTTTGCATGAAACACTGCCCGGGCACCATTTCCAAATATCTATTGCCCAGGAGCAGAAGAACTTACCAAAATTTAGAAAATTTGCTTATTACGGCGCTTATATGGAAGGCTGGGCTTTATATACAGAAAGCCTTGGAAGCCAACTGGGCTTGTATAAAGATGCTTACAATTATTTTGGAAGACTCTCAAGTGAGATGCTTAGGGCAATACGCCTGGTAGTAGATGTTGGAATCCATACCAGGAATTGGTCAAAAGAACAGGCAATACAGTATATGCTGGATAACTGTGCAAATGGCAAGACCGATATAATTGCTGAGGTGGAAAGGTACATTGCTGATCCGGGACAGGCATTAACCTATAAAATCGGGGAAATTAAAATAAGGGAATTAATAGCAAGAGGAAGAGAGAAGCTTGGAAAGAGCTTTGACCTGAAATCATTTCATGATGAACTGCTTAAAGATGGAGCAATGCCCTTAAATATTTTGGAGAACAAAATGAATTATTACATAAACAGGAACCTGGTAAGTCTTGTAAACTAAAATAAAATCTTTTCAGAATCATGCCAATGCGTGATTGTCTGCTATGCGAGTACAATTGATCTTATAAATGTTCTGAAAGAGTATAAAGATCTTTGCAAAGCTTTCAATTTTATAATGTAAAAATCAAAAGGAGGAATATATGAAACGCAGCATAATCATTGCCGCATTGCTTGCCTTTATAATTACGGGAATATCCTTTCCCGGAGGATTAAAAGAAAGAAAAACTGCAGTGCTCAAGCGTGCAATAAAAAATGAAACAGTATGGGTTCTCTTAAACCACATTAAGCCTGACAAACGTCAGCAGTTCGAAAAATTTATCCATGAAATATTCTGGCCGGCATCCAGAAGGCTATCCAAAACTGACCAGCAGCTTTTTGACCAGACCAGAGTGCTGCACCCGACCCAGAAGGATGAAGACGGCACCTACACTTATGTTTTTATCATGGATCCTGTGGTTAAAGGAGGTGACTACTCTATTGAAAAATTACTGGTCAAAGAGTTTGGCAAAGAAAAAGGGGAAGAATATATAAAAATGTTCAACGAATGTCTGGCAGCCGAACAGACCGGATGGGTTCTTATTCAATCAGAATTCTAATAAAATTTTAAGAATTAAAGACATGGAGATGCAAAATGGAGACGGTAGAAATGGTAATCAGAAGCGAAAACAGGAAATTCATGGATTCTTTTATGCATCAGGATCCAAAGAAAGTTGCAGAGCTTTATACCTGTAAGGCCATACTTATGCCCCCAAATAATGATGAAATTTACGGGTCTGAACAGATACGGACATTCTGGCAGGGAGTAATGAATCTGGGAATAAAAGAAGTAAACCTTGAAACAGATGATATAATCCTCAAAGACAATATTGCAGTAGAAACAGGTAAGTATACACTTAAAACCAGCAATAATGGAGATGCAGGTACCGTGGCCGATAAAGGCAAGTACCTGGTAGTCTGGAAACATGAGGATGGCGCATGGAAGCTGCACTTAGACATATGGAATTCAAGTGTCTCAGACTGACAGCTGTGTGTCTATGTTGGATAATCTAATCAAACAAGTAATTAGTTTGCATGTTTATATGATAATACAAAGAAAGGATGGTTATTATGAAAAGATTAGTCGGTTTGTCATTTATACTGGTACTTGTGCTCGCAGTATTCTTAAATGCTCAAAAGATGGACTTTAAGGCTAAAATGCTGGTGGAGCTTGATACTAACATAATTGATGACCAAGGGATCAGGAAGAACAAGGATGGGGCAATGCAGCTTACAACCACTTCAGCTGCGGCTAAAGAATTATATCTCAAGGCAGAAAAACTTATTGACGACTTTAAATCTGAAGAGGCAATCCCCCTGCTTGAAAAAGCCATTTCACTCGATGAAAATTTTGCCATGGCACACCTTCGTTTAGCACAGGAACTGGACAATCATGAAAAAGCATTTGAACACTTTCAAAAGGTGTTGAAACTTGTTGGCAAGGTATCAGAAGGTGAAGCACTCTGGATAAAATATGTAAACGCACTTGCATTCGGCCCAATGGATGATTCCAGAACCTTGAGGGATAAATTAGATTCTCTTTTCCCGGATGACAAGCGCATACAATTTGAAATAGGCGCATCATATTTCCAGGATAATTTAAAAAAGGCGATTGAGCACTTTGAGAAATCTGTAAAGTTAGATCCTGACTTTGCTCCTGCTTATAATATGCTTGGTTATTCATATGCCAAACAGAATGAGTTCCAGGAAGCGGAAAAAGCGTTCAAAAAATACGCTGAGCTTCAGCCCAACAGCTCTAATCCATATGATTCCTACGCGGAGATGCTGCTGAAACAGGGAAGATATGATGAGTCAATTGCGCAATACCGGAAAGCCCTTTCAATCGATCCGTCTTTCTATTATTCACTGCTCGGTATGGGGCATAATTACATTTTTAAGGGAGACTTCAACAAAGCACGGCAGTATTACAGTCAGCTGTTCAACGAGGCAAAAAGCAAAGGCTATAAGTATGATGCCCTTTATAATGAAGCCATTTCATATCTGCATGAAGGAAGAACTGAAGATGCCCTGAAAACAATGGACAGGTATAGGGAACTTGCAACTTCGGACGAAAATTATTCTGAAGCTTCAACTGCTGCAAGAAGAAAATCATATATACTGGCGGAAACCGGTAATACAAAGGAGGCCATGGAACAGAATAAGCAGGCCTTCGATTTATTGGAGAAGTTTAAGGCCACGGAAACGGAAAAGAAGCTGAATAAGGAATGGCTGAATCTGGATAAAAGCTTTATCCTCATTAAAAAAGGTGATCTGAAAGAAGCCCGCCTGCAACTTGAAAAATCCGGTACTGTATTATCCGATCAGAAGGGAGGGGACATAGATAAGTACTTTAATACGGTAATGGGTGAACTCTGCCTGAAGGAGGGTGATTATGACGAGGCACTCAAATATTTATCAGGCGGCTTCACAACTACTCCCGAAAACCTGTATTATACTGCACAGGCATATCAGAAAAAGGGAGACAATGAAAAAGTACGCGAATGCCTGGAGAAAATACTTAACAGCAACGAAAACAGCGTGGGTCTGGCAATAATGCGCCCGCGCGTTAGGGAAATATTAAGCGCTAAGTAAGCACCGGGTAAAACTGGCTACATATGAAATGACCGGAAATATTTAGGAATTATGTTTTAGTGAAGGAGGTATATATGAAATCAGCATTTAGTTTTTTTTTAATTGCATTCCTTTTAAGCTCATTGCTTCGGGCACAATGGAAGGATTTAACTACAGGCGTAAATGTGAGCCTTTTTACCATTTCATCGGTCAACGACAGTGTCTGCTGGGCCGCCGGTGATAATGGCACAGTAATAAAAACTACTGATGGCGGACAGACCTGGCAAAGGGCAGATAACGCCAAAATTTTGAATGCAAGTATATATAACATCTTTGCCTTGGATGCTGAAACTGCTCTGTGCACATCTACCTTAAAAGATATAACCATGGTTTTCCGCACAACCGATGGAGGGATAAACTGGTCCCAGGTATTTCTGCAGAGGGGAGGTTTTATTGATGCCATCTGGCTTACTACTCCTTCCACGGGCTTTATGCTGGGAGATCCTGTAGGCGGAAGATGGTCCTTCTGGAAAACAAACGACGGCGGAGCCACCTGGGATTCCTCGGGCATGTTTCTTCGGCAAATTGGATCTGAGGCGGGGTGGAATAACTGTCTCGCTGTAAATGGAAACAAATTTTTCTTTGGCACAAATTCATCCCGCTTCTATTATTCGACAAATTCAGGAAACAGCTGGACATCCGTTCAGATACCGATGACAAAATCAGTCTCGGTTGCCTTCAACAATTCAAAAACGGGAATGGCTGCAGGGGACACGGCTAATTATCTAAAAACAACCGATAACGGACTTTCATGGAAAAGCTACTATCCTGGAATCGGTAATATTACTTTTGTTGCAGGATCTGACAGCCAGTGGTTTGCAAGCGGGTATGGAAATATAATTTACGGATCTTCCGATGGGGGCTCTTCTTGGATTAAAGTTCATCAATCCGCGGCAGGCTCCTTTAATGGGATTACTAAATCGCGCACCGGAAAGTATTTCTGGCTCGTAAAAGCTGATGGAGGAATTACAAAAGGTGCAAACATCGTGAAACCTTTTCTTGCCCCAAAATTCCAGGCTTTTCTTAACCGCGCGAACAATTCAACTCTGGAAAGCAGGTATGCAATAATCGACAGCTTTATGGCTGCAAATCCTAATATGCCTTATGTTGAGCAGGATTCTTTCTGCTGCTTTATATTCAGAGGGAATGCCGGCTCAGTAAATGTGGCAGGTGACATGAATAACTGGAGTACTTTTGTTTCTATGTATAGAATTCCTGGAACCGACTTCTGGTACTCACCTGAAAAATTTCCTCCAGACGCACGCATTGAATACAAGTTCATTGTTGACGGCCAATGGATTACTGATACTCTTAACCCGCGCAAATTGGCCCAATATAAAAACTCAGAGCTAAGGATGCCCCAGTATGTTCAGCCTCTGGAATTTCTCTTTTATAAGGATATTCCGCATGGAATATTCCACGATACAGTGTTCTCAAGTCCTACGCTTGGTAACACCAGAAAAATTAGCGTATATACACCTCCTGATTATAATTTGCAGCCGTCTGACAGTTTCCCTGTAGTGCTGTTTCATGACGGGCAGGACTTCATCCAATACGGATATGTACAGAATTCGCTGGACTATATGATTGCAAATAAAATAATTCCCCCCTTAATTGCGGTCTTTGTTCCCCCTGTAAACAGAGATCCTGAATATATCGGCGACTACCGGATGCAGTATTCAAAATTTATTGCAGCAGAGCTGATGCCATATATTGATAAAAGGTACAGAACGCAGTTAAAGCCAGAAAGAAGAGTAAACCTCGGTATATCCTCAGGAGGGAACATAGCCCTGTGGCTTGCATATAATTATCCAGGTGTATTTGGTAACGCCGCTTCACTTTCAGGCAATATCCTGCCCGAAACGTTTGGCCTTTTTCAGTATGTATCATCCAGGGCATTAAAGCTTTATATTGATGCGGGGAGGTTTGATCTTTCGGGACTGTTGGATTTATCTGAAAACTTTAAGAGCCTTCTAACTAGTAAGGGATATAAAAACCAATTTAATATATGGAATGAAGGTCACAGCTGGCTTAACTGGGCAGCTCATCTGGATAATGCCCTCGGCTATTTCTTTTTGAATGCAGTTGCAGATGTACACCAAAGTGAAGATGTACCTGATAAGGCAAGCCTCATGCAGAATTATCCTAATCCATTCAACCCATCGACTACAATAAGATTTTCCATACCTTCTGCAGAGCATGTAATACTTAAAATTTATGACGTGCTGGGAAAAGAAGTTGCCACCCTGATGGATGAAAATAAACCGGGAGGAAACTATAAAATAGAGTTCAATGGCTCTAACCTTTCTTCAGGTATTTATTTCTTTACGCTGCATGCGGGAAAATTTATGCAGACAAAGAAGCTGATTCTTATGAAGTGATAATGAATTTGGGACCATCTGGCTTCCGGATGGTCCTGAAAAATATTTCTTTTTACCGGGACTGATACTTACAATTTGTAGCAAAGTGCTGCCTGGGCTTTTCTTTTCAGGAAATTTTAAGCGCGGAAATAATAGTCTCGGGATTATCCGTATGTAAGATCTTTTCAACAGCCTCTTTGTCTTTGAACTTGTTTGCAATTTCGGCCAATAGCTTCAGCTGAAGCTCACTTTTATCCTGCGGGGTAAGAAGGAGTAAAATAACTTTTGCCGGGAGCTTGTCTGAGGCCTCAAAATCGAGACCCTTTTTGTGGTATGCCAGGACGGCTACGGGGCGGCTTATTTTTGTTTTTGCGTGAGGTATTGCAAGGTAATTTGCAATTCCCGTGGGTATCAGCTCTTCACGGCTTTTTACCTGCTGAAAAAGTATGTCTTCATCAATATTATATTTCATTGCCGCAA
>JBLNAZ010000207.1:0-11619 GCA_050259615.1 Syntrophomonadaceae bacterium
TGTGCTCGCCTTTTGGTACAACAATTCCGCGGAATGCGTGATTTATTCTGTAAATCTTTGTCTCCTGACCGTCCACAAAAGCCTTCCACCCCTTCGGGTAATATGTGTCGCCTAAGAACAGAAGGTTGTTGCCCGTGGCCTTTGCCTGAATTGTTATCTGCTCATCCTTGTACTGGTTTATCTTAACATAGGCCTGCGTCGTGTCGGGCCTGTCCACACTCAGGCTGCCTTCTTCTAAAAATGCCAGCTCTTTGGGATCAAACGCATTGTTCTTAATTAAATTCAGTACCTGAATGGCCGGCTTAACCTGTACGTTGCTTACAAAATATGCCCTCGGAAGCGCCCTGTCGTACCTGTAAAGAACATTCTTTTCATCTTTGGATAATTCAGTAAGATCTGTAAAGTTTATCTGCCTGTCGAAAACTATGTATTTTGTGTTCAGCATCCTCCAGAGTGTCGGGTTTGCGGGAGTTCCTACAACATCCATTATATCCTGATAGTACCTCGGCTTAACACCCGAATACCCGAAAAGATCCTGTACAAGAAAATATGCGTTGAAGTTTGCATCGTTTCCAACCGAACCGAGCGAGCCGTCCTGCTTCAGGTTAATCATACGGAAAGGCTCTTTGTCGTTCTGCGACTTTATTGCCGATATATAGAACGGCTGACGGAAGGATTCTTCCATATTTGCCTGCTGAACATATTCAGCGCCGCGGCTGTCAATTCTCCAAAGATCAAAAACTGTAAATACTATAACACACAGAAGCACAGCGTCGCGGCTTATCTTCTGGTTAATAAAGGTAAGCGCCAGACCGAAAGTCAAAGCCGCCAGTGCAAGAACAATGTGAGCATCTGTAACAAACATGTCGCCTGCATAGTCCGCAAGCTGCTTCAGATACTGGGGATTCTTACCCGACTCGGCTACTCTTGCTGTAAACCAGTCTTTAAGAACTCCGCTTAATACAAAAGAAAGAACCAGAAGCGCGGTAAATCCGAATGCCGCAAATTTTACTATCTTTTCTGCTTTCAAATCTTTCTCAGATCTCAGGCTTATTATCTTCAAAAGCCCGATGCCGGCTAAAAACGGGAAGCTTAACTGCACAAGCACCAGTATCATCGAAGGCACCCTGAACTTGTCAAACGACGGGAAGTAGTAAAACATCAGGTCGAATAAGGGCGAGAAGGTCTTCCCGAATGATATCAGAAGAGCTATGCCCGAAAGAATTGTAAGGAACTGAACAAAGGGATCCTTCCAGCTGGTGAAAATTGCAAAGAGCGCCAGTAAGAATACAAGAACACCCATATACATTGCAACATCCACAAATTCCATCTGCCCGAAGTATGTGTTAACCCTGTATTCCTGACCATTAGTCAAAGGTCCCTGATATGTCGAATTTCCAAAACCGTAGTAAGATGGAATGAGGAAAGTCATTACTTCACCTGGCGAAAACGACCACTGTGTGTGGTAATCGTAATAAGCCTGCCCTGAAGTCGGTTCACCCTTTGCCTGCGGCTGGTTTTCAACAACGCTTTTACCGCCGCGGGTCGAATAAGGTGAATACTCGTAGATCTGCGTCAGGTTGTCACTCTGAATGAGTATGGCAATAAATGCTGCGGCTGCAAAGACGGCCAGGGATTTCAAAAGCTGGCGTGTCAGCTCTTTTTCTTTTTTTACCAGCGAGCGGATAATGTAATACAGGAAATAAATTCCAACTGCAAAAAGAGTGTAGAAGATTATCTGTACGTGCCAGCCCTGCACAAAAAGCTGAAGTGCAATGGTAAGAACGGCAAAATCGAGCAGCTTTATTTTCTTCTGGAACTTTAATAACATCAGAAATATCAGCGGGTACATGCAGAGCGAGGTAAGCTTGGTTACGTGCCCTATGAAAAGGAATACAACTATTCCCGTACTGAAAGAAGCGGCAATCGCAGTAAACAGGCTTACTAGAGTGTTTTTTGTTTTATGCTTCATAAGGAAGTAACTCGTAAAGGAAAGCATAATCAGGTAAAGACTCCAGACAGCATATTCAACGCTGAAGAGCTTGGAGAAAAGCCACTTGAAGGAGCTGATACCAACAAAGATCAGATTGAACCACTTAAAGCCCACGCCCATTGCATAGGCCGGCATACCGCAGAATATGTACGGGTTCCAGAGCGTAAAGCCGTCGTCGTGCGTCAGAATGTATGTGGAAAGACTCTTGCTTGTAATAATATCACCCGACTGCAGTGTCCTGCCCCCGAAAAACATCGGAGCAAAGAATATGAGAAAAAGAATAAGAAGTATTGCAAGTGAAACGGGGGTCTGGTACTTGCCCGGTATTATCTTGTCAATTGTAAACCCTTCAGTTTTGTTTTCCCCGGCTGTCTTGCCGGCTGTGCCGATTGTTCTTTTTGTAGTTTTAGACATTTTTTTTCTGCTCCGGTTTTCTTGCAATAAAATTAATTCCCGCTCCGACCTTGTTGTCAGCCGTATAATCCATATACATCATCAGAAGCGTGAAAGGAAAAGTTAAAATATAATAAAAAGGCAGTAACACAAATAATAATTTCGAGGCGTTCAGCATCTGCATCGGGTACTTGATTCCAAGGCGCCATGCCCTGTCGCCCCAGGTGCCGTATGTGTACTTTGACTGGTAGACTTCAAAGCCCAGGGGCTCAAGCTTCATCTTAAGATCCTCTGCTGAATAACCAGTTCTTGCATGCTCTCCTATGAAGCTTTCCTCTTCTTCATCATGCACGTCGC
This sequence comes from Syntrophomonadaceae bacterium, assembly GCA_050259615.1. Lineage (GTDB taxonomy): Bacteria > Bacteroidota > Ignavibacteria > Ignavibacteriales > SURF-24 > JAAXKN01. Next base: position 2,744 of record JBLNAZ010000207.1, read on the forward strand.
TTCCTCCGTAAACCGAAGGAGTGTTGATCATTAAAAATCCGCCCGGACGAAGCGCCCTGTGGAAATTCTGGAAGACCTTCACGTCTTCAACAATATGTTCCATTACGTCAACTGAAAGGATGAGATCAAAGCTTGCCGTGTGACCGATCGCAGTAAGATCTTCCACGCCGAAAGATACATTGCTTAGGTTTTGGGCTTTGAAAAATTCCCTGCAGTCTTCTATCCATTCTTCTTTTACGTCAACAGCATAAATATTATTCGGCTTCAGGTTCTTAGCCATAAAGTAAGCGTACTGGCCATAGCCTGTTCCGGCATCATATATGCTAATCGGTTTTCCATCAAACTTTTTTCTCAGCCTCCTGAGTTCTCTTCTTACGTACCAGGAACGCAGGAACATAAGGTCGAGCAGCTTGTAAAACCAGATGCGCAAAAAAGGAAACTTCTTTATCCACCTGGCAAATATATTTTTTATGGGATCATAATGCATAGGCTCTTTTCAGCTAGTGATTTAATCTCTTTTTAATTTATTTCTTTTCCCCCGGACGCGGGTGCTGCGCATTTTACTTTTCCATTAACTCCAGCACCCCTCCGGCAAAATGCGGCCAGGAATACTTATCCACTTCACCTTCAATATTCTTCTGAAATTCAGCTTCTTTATTTCCGGTGTAAAATTTCATTATGGCCTCTGCCATTTCAGCCGGATTTTCTTTTTCTACAATATATCCCGTATGCCCATCCAAAACCACTTCTTCAAGTCCGCCCACATTGGTTGCAATTACGGGCTTCTTAAAGTTCATTGCAATCTGCACAATTCCGCTCTGAGTAGCACTCCTGTATGGGAGAATTACCGCATCGGCAGCGCAAAAATAATACTTTACTTCAGAAGTCGGAATGAAATCGGTATACAGAAGCAGTGAATCTGAAATCTTCAGCTTTTCAATCAGTGTCTTATACTTTTCCTCATTGGAATAGAATTCACCCGCAACCATCAGCTTAACATTAAGCCTTCCCTTTAAGAGACTTAAAGCTTCCATTAGTACGTCAAGACCCTTATAATCTCTTATAAAACCGAAAAAGAGGATTAGTTTCTCATCTTTCAGGTTTAGATGTGTTCTGGCTTCAGTTTTATTAACGGGATTTCCGAAGTTGGATAAAACGGGGTGGGGAAACACCCTGCTTTTTGCTTCCGGCAGAAATGTCTTCAGATCGTCCTGTACTTTTTTAGACAGGAGCACAAAATAATCCATGGCTGATAAAAAGTACCTGGTAAAAGCCCTGTCGCCCGGGCGCGTTTCATGAGGAATTACATTGTGGCATATTGCCAGGATTTTTATTTTCCTGTTCTTTTTGACGATTCTGGCTATCGTGCCGAAGGAAGGACCGAAAAAAGGCAGCCAGTACTTGAATATTACCAGGTCGGGATTACCTTCCCTGATTTTTCTTCCTGCTCTGATCCAGTTCAGGGGATTGATGGAGTCAATCAGTCTCTCGGTTGGAATAGCTTCAACGGTTTTTCCCGATTCGGTCTGCGATTTTCCGGGAAAGAGCAGAGAAGGGTACTGCCTCTTAAAGGTAATTACAGTTACTTCGTGTTTTTTAGAAAGCTCACTGTAAAGCAGCCTGGCGAAATCAGCAATTCCGCCGCGATATGGATAAGCAGCCGATACAATTGTTATTTTCATTCGGGACAGTTTAGTGACTCTAATAAAAACCCTGTCAGCTTCAATTAGAATTTGATTAAAAAATAGCTGAAGCAAAAAACCGATAATTTTTCAAAAAGCCAGGCCTTTTCAGAGCCGGCCTGGCCTTTTAAATGTCTGAGGTAAACTTCTATCAGCTTTTATCCTTTATTGAATACTCTTTGTCATCCTGCATTGCGTGAACCATCATCTCACCCAGAAGTCCTACCGAGAAGAACTGAACACCCACAATTATAAGGAGCATGCCGAAGAACAAAAGGGGCCTGTTGCTCAGGCTGTGGCCCATCATCCATTCAACTGAAAGATATCCGTTGACCACAAAGCCGATTAAGAAGGCAACTGCACCTAAGAACCCGAATAAATGCATCGGGCGCTTGATATAGCGCGTTGTAAACATTACGGTTAAAAGGTCGATAAAACCCTTGAAAAACCTTGAAATTCCAAACTTTGTCGATCCGTATCGGCGCGGATGATGCTTAACCGGAATTTCTGAGATCGTGAAGCCCTGCCAGTCTGCCAGTACAGGCATATATCTGTGGAGTTCACCGTAAACATTCAGGTTTTTAACTACATCTTTTCTGTAAGCCTTCAGTCCGCAGTTAAAATCGTGAATCTTTATTCCGCTCATCAGGCCGGTTACATAATTGAAGAATTTGGATGAGTGGCGCTTAATAAAAGGATCAAAACGCTGCTTTTTCCATCCTGAAACCAGGTCGTATCCTTCTTCAAGCTTCTGCAGAAGGTTCGGAATCTCGTTCGGATCGTCCTGCAGGTCGGCATCCATTGTAATTACTGCGTCGCCTGTAACCTGCTTAAAACCCATTTGAAGGGCAGCAGACTTGCCGTAATTTTTGCGGAAGCTAATATATTTGAATTTAGGATCAATCCTTGAAATTTCCTTCAAAACGGCCAGAGATTTATCTGTCGAACCGTCATCTACAAAGATGACCTCGTACTCTGCCGAAATCGCCCTCATCGCTTTTTTGATCTCGTTTGTCAATGGCCTGAGCGATTCTTCCTCGTTGTATAACGGTACAACGATCGATATCTTCTTAAAGCTTGTCTTCTTTGGATTGGCTTCCGTTGCAGCTGCAGCAGGACGGCTATAGCTGCTGCTGTAATTTCTCCCCCTGTACCTGCTGTTATAATGAGGCTTATTCGAGGTTTTGGGCGGCACTATTTTAGCCTGCTGAGGCCCTTTGGGCTGCCTGGGCTGGGACTGCTGGTGCGGCTGCCTGGGCGGCCGTTCAGACGGTTTGTCTGCCTGCTTCTCAGACTGTTGTTCAGATTGCCTCTCAGTCCGTCGTTCAGGCTGCTTTTCAGGCTGTTTGTCTGCCTGCCTTTCTGGCTGCGGCTTTTCAGACTGGGGGTTCTGCTGCCTGGGTTGTCTTTCCTGCTGCGGACCCTGCGGTCTGTTCTGTTTTTCCCCCTGGTGATCCTTTGGATTCGGGGTGTCGTTTCCATCGTTAATACGTTTCTCGTCCAATTAAAAATCCGATTTTTGTAAAAAAAATACCCATAAAATTAAACTAATAAATGACTAAAATCAATTTAACTTTTCCGGGTGAAATTTTCTTCCGGATTTCGTCCCGTACAACCTTAAACTTAAAATATTTCAGCCCGATTGCCACCTTCCAGGCGCCTGGAAAGGTATAAAATAGTACCTTCAAAGGGAAATGTTGATAATAGAGCGTAAGCTGAATACATTAAATTATCCACATGTGCAATGTGCGCTAAAAGAATGAATAAGAATTTAAGGACTAAGAGTGGATTTTATAATGCCTGATTCTTTTGCTGAACACCTTGGAAACCTCCTCTTAAATTGCGAAAAGGATAACCTTACAGAAAAGTACGGCGATTCTGAAGTGTCCATAGGTTCAGAAGGCAGAGATATCTACGTCGTAAGCGACCTCCATATTACACAGCTCAGAAGTAACGGTAAAAATGCACCCCCTCCGGATTCCCCGCCGGACGTAGCATTTACAAATTTTATGAAATATATTAGCCGCAGAACTCCTCCCGGCAAGGGGATGCTCATTATTAACGGTGATTTTATCGACTTTCTGCGCGTTACGGGCCTCCCTTCAACTGATGCCGATTTTGAAGAATGGGAAAATATACTCCTTAAAATCGGAATCAGTAAATCGCCAGAGTCTCTTAAATCTTCAATTTCAACAAAGGAGCTGAAGTACGGACTCAGTACGGATGACTTTAAGTCGGTCTGGAAGCTGCATCTTGTTTTAAGGGAACATCTGGCCATCTTTAATGCCCTCGTGCGGTGGCTTGAAAAGGGAAATAAGCTTGTAATTGTAAAAGGCAACCACGACCTTGAATTTTACTGGCCGGCTGTAAGAAACTACGTCCGCTTAATTCTTGCCGGGCAGCTCTCCAGTAACGGCAGCCTGGAGAATGTGCTTAAGGGTAAGATATTCCCTAACCTCATGTTTGTTGATGATACACTCATAATTGACGGAAAGTACTATATAGAGCACGGACATAAGTACGACAGGTACTGCCACTCAATCGGGGGACCGCTGCTTAAGAATAAAAAAGAGATAAACATGCCTTTCGGCTCATTCTTTAACCGCTATCTTCTTAATCATATTGAACTGGCTTATCCCCCCTTTAAGAATGTACGCCTAAAAAGGAGCATACTGCCCCTGCTCGTGGAAAAGAGGTTTTTTGTGGGGATAAGAAAACTCTTTCAGAATATCCCCCCGTTGTTTCTGGTTATCCCTATGCGCTACTACCGGTATCTGTTCGGACGCGTGCTGATGATTGTATTAACCGTATTCCTTCCCATACTTTATGCAATGGACAAGCTCTGGAATATAATAGAACCGTTAACACTGAGGCTGGATGCTGAGAATGAAAGCCCGGCTTCCAGACAGAGCCTGCTTAAAATGCCGGGGCAGAGTATGCTGGAAAATTTCGGGCTCTTTCTTGTCTCCTTCATTCTAAGCAGGGCCTCTTCCTACATTCAGCTTGAAGAACCGGCGAGCCTCTACCAGTACGCCCGCAGGAAGTTTTCTGAAAATATGGGCTACCGATTAATTACCTTTGGCCATACGCATAACCCTGAAGCTTTCAACCTTAATAATCAGTGGTTTGTAAATACCGGAAGCTGGATTCCGACCACGGAGCTGTTTGCATCTGAAAAGATGAAGGATAACTCGTGTACATTCATGCACCTGTACCGCGGCGGAAAGGAAGCAAGGGAAGCGGGCTTTCTTCAGCAGTGGAATAGCGAAAAAGAGCAGCCTGTTTTGATTGCCGCCCTTGGGGGAGAATTATCCGAAGTTAAGCCGGGAAGCCCGGAGCTGAAAATTCAGGAACCGAAAATCCCCGAACAGTAAAAAATCTATACGCGTAAAAACTTTCCGTATAACGATTTTTCAGGAATCGCCCATCTTTCTCGACTGTATACACTCCGCTATTCTTTCGGCGTGGTATCTTGAAGATTCGATGTTCCAGCGGCTCGTGTTCATGCCTCCGCACACACATCCGGCTAAAAATACGCCTTTTTTATTCGTTTCAAAAGTTTCCGGATCGTAGTAAGGCTCCAGGAGTTCATCCCGGGAGGTTTCAACCCCGGCTTTTTCAAGAAGCGTGTAATCGGGCCGGTAACCCGTCATTGCAAGCACAAAATCATTTTCAATCGAAAACTCTCCCTCCGGTGTGCAGAGGTCCACTTCGCTCTGCCGTATCTCCTTAATCGTGGAGTTAAAGTAAGCCTTGATGGAGCCCTCTTTAATGCGGTTATCAATATCGGGCCTTACCCAGTATTTAACCCCGCTGTCCAGTTCGCTTCCCGCTATAACCATTGTTACCTCGGCGCCGCGCCTGAAGGTTTCAAGTGCGGCATCGACAGCGGAATTTCCGCCGCCTGCAATTACAAGCTTCTGCCCCGAATAGGGGTGAGGTTCGTCGTAATAATGTTTTACCTTCTCCAGGTCCTCTCCCGGAATGTTCATGAGATTTGGAATGCCGTAGAACCCGGTTGCAATAACAATATTGCCGGCGGTGTAAATACCCTTTTCACTCTTAATCAGAAAACCATAGTCCAGGGCTTTTATATCCAGAACCCTTTCATATGTCTTAACGTTCAGATGCCAGGAAAATGTTACTCTTCTATAATATTCCAAAGCCTCGGAACGCGTCGGCTTATAACCGTGCGATATAAACGGAACTTCCCCGATCTCCAGGCGTTCACTGGTGGAAAAAAAAGTCATGTTCACCGGGTAATGGTACAGTGAGTTTACAAGGCATCCCGCCTCTAATATTAAATAGCTTAACCCTTTTTTAGCTGCTTCAATTCCGCAGGCCAGACCTATCGGCCCTGCGCCTATTATAATCATATCATACTTATGGGGCATACTCATCCTTATTAAACAGGCTTTTCATCAGTTCTACAGAATGTCTATTAATTCATTATACAAAAATTTATAAAAGGGACCAAAAGTATCCAAAATTTTTTAGCCGTGCATTCTCCATGACAACACTGAACCCTGAAAGGGGAATTTTATACGGCCTTTTCATGGATTTTATCATTGACGATTTGGAAAAATATCCCTAATTATGTCCTATAGAAAGGAGCGGCAATGATGACTTTTACGTACCCATTGATTCCAAAACTTATTTATCGTTACGCAAATATTCCGGTAACATTTGTCCTGCTTATGTACCTTTTCATTTCCGTAATGGCTTTGAGAATCAGTTCAATTAGTATCATTCCTGCTTTTATCAATATTCTGCTGATCTATTTCGTTAACCGTTATTATTTCAGGCTTTACAGGCTTTTTCCGTATAAGATTGAAGTCGACGACCAGAAAATGATCTGTTCGGATTTCCCTTTCAGCAAAAAGATCGTTCAGATCAAGTTTGAAGATATTGAAAAAATTACGGGCAGCATATTTAACGGATTCAAGAATAAACCGATTCATATTTATGACGGCAAGCAGAATGTTACTATAGCTTTTTCTCTGCATCTGAAAAAAATCAATGATCTTTTGACGATAATTCTGGTTAAGATCAGAAAAGAAAAAAGCGAGGAACTGCTCTTTAAGCTGCGGCAGCATAATACCGGAATGAAAAAAGAGGGGAGTAATCCTTCAAATACTTAAAAAAAAGCCCTGAAGGTTTACCTAAACCTTCAGGGCTTTTAAGTCCTCGGGAAATTTAATAACTAATCCACAAACTGCTTTGCGTAATATTTAGCCGTAAGCTTTTCGCCCGTAGCCTTTTCAATCATATCATTCCAGTAGAACTTCCTGCCCGGCTCAAACACGTTTTTAACAAGATATTCGCCAACTTCCTTTTTATTGGAGAAGCTCTGATCCTTAGGGTTTGATGCATTCAATACTTTGCTTGTTATGTGAAAATAAAGCTGTGAGGCAAGGAGTTCACCCAGCATATAGTTGTGATAATAACATGGATAGCTTGAAATGTGGATCTTTGAAGCCCAGTCGGGTTCGTTTCTGCCTTCAGGCCTCTTAAGCCCCTGATACTTTTCAACCAGATCCCACCAGAGCTTGTTCAAATCCTGATCCGGGTTTTCATACATGCTTTTTTCGAAACGGTAGACTACCTGTACCCAGCGGCTGAAGACCAGCTGTTCAAGCCTCAGCGATTTAAAGCCCTCGTCGCCTATTTTTGCTTTTTCTTCATTTGAAATGCCCAGTACATCCTGCATCCATGCCGGATTGGATGCAAAGCGGCCGAACATCATTGCTATTGCCTCGGTTGTAAATGTGTGCGCCGGCTCTCTTAACTGCCAGGGGAGCTTGCGGTCTGTAAATTTATCATAAACCGCATGACCGAACTCGTGCAGTGAGGTGTTCATCCAGTTGTAGTTCGGTTTAACATTCATTACCACCCTTACGTCGCCCTCGCGGTCTATACCCGTGCAGTATGCATGCTGGTACTTGCCTTCCTTTTCATAAAGATCGCTTTTATCGGCCAGGTCACTCATCGGAAGGCCGATGCCGCTGTAGTACGTTTTCGTAAGGTCAACTATGTTTTTGTCCTTATAATATGTATCCAGATCCACGTTATAGATTTTCGGTGCTTCCTGGAAGAATCTGTTCTGGTAGTGCCAGGGCATCAGTTCGCCCGGAGAAACCTTATATTTTTTTGCCAGAACCTGATCCATTTCAGCTTTTAGCTTCATGAAGGAGTCGCGTGTCAGGTTATCCAGTTCGTCAAAAAGCTTCTCAATTTCCTGCGGGTCCTGTTCGCTTAATTTCAGGCTCATTTCATGGTAATTCTTAAAGCCGAGCTCGCGGGCGGTCTCATTTCTCATTTTCGCAAGTTTTATTACGTCACTGGCAACAACTTTCCCGATCGCCTTGCTGCCCAGCCATGCGGCTTTAAGTTCCCTGGAATCAGTTGAATTCTTAAGTATCTCTTCAACCTCGTTATCGGTCAGTTTCTTTCCGTTTACCTCGGTGCGGTAAGTGGAAAACTTGTTCTCTACGTCTGTTCTCAGCTTTATGATCTCCTGAAGCCTTTTTTCATCCACCTGGTTTTCCAGATAGGAGTTATAAAGGGTTTCGAGCTCGCGCTTTAATACAGGGTCGGTAATAAGACCTGAATCCCTGAACATTTTTAACTTGTTAAAATCCTCTTTGCTGGTATAAACCATGCTCCTTTTAATTTCAAGTTCGGCAGACTTATCGTAATCTTCCTTTTTACCTGAAATTGTGGCATTAAAATATGCCAGGTTTGCATCCTTCGAAAGAGGAATAACTTTGGTTTCGTAATCTTTTACGAATTTTTCAAAATCCTTTTCCATTTTATCCTTATTTGTGCTGCCGCAATTAAATAAAGTTATGGAAAACAGGAGAATAATAAAAGCATTAAAGGCGGGATGAAGCTTTTTCCTGAACATGGGTTACCCTATTAGTTTGTTGGAGAAAAGTGTTACCCCAAAGTTAAAGGATTTGAGGGGATTGTTCAAGATGGCAGGGATGAATGGACTCAGAAATCAATGGGCGGGCTAAAAAGCTGAAGGGCCGAAGATTACTTCAGCCCATGGATTGCTAAAAATTCAGTAGATCGTCCCTGAACAGCAGGAGAATTGCCGCCTGGGGAACAATAAGATACTTTTCCTTTTCAATTTCTATTTCAACGGCTTCTTTTCTCATGAATATTGCCAGATCGCCTTCTTTTGCCTGA
>JBLNAZ010000208.1:0-5363 GCA_050259615.1 Syntrophomonadaceae bacterium
ATATTCTATAAGCGCTCTTCGGTTCAGCCTGAAGGTGCAGCCAGAATATCGGCAACAACAACCAATGAGGCTGGACTGGATGTACATATTTCCATCCAGTAATTATTTGTTTGGAAAATCAGTTCTTTTTGCCTAAAATTAGAAATATTCAGGTCACCTTAATACAGTAAGAGCCCGGGTAATGACAACTCTTTAGAACCGGCTTGCCTGGTTTGCCGATATAAGGGAACTTTTCAACAGGCGGGGAGTTTATCATTTATACACTTACTTTTAGTGATCAAACTTAATTTGGGAAAAGAATGAAAAAGAAAATCTTATGGGTTGATGATGAGATTGAGCTTCTCCGCTCTCACATTTTCTTCCTGACAGAAAAAGGCTACGATGTTTCGACTGTTACAAACGGGGAAGATGCTGTATCTGAAGTAAAAGACAACGTTTATGACCTCATATTTCTAGATGAAATGATGGCAGGAATTGGCGGGCTGCAGACACTGGCTGAAATTAAAGAGATAAACCCGAATATTCCTGTTGTAATGATAACCAAAAGCGAAGAGGAAACGCTGATGCATGATGCCATCGGCGGGAAAATCTCTGATTATCTGATTAAACCTGTGCATCCCAGCCAGGTTTTGCTGGTATGCAAGAAAATCTTAGAGGGCAGAAAAATTTCAGGTGAGTACGTTGCAAAGGATTATCTGCAGGATTTTAACCAGATATCACGCACCGTTATGATGGGCCCCGATTATGAGGAATGGATAGAAATTTATCTCAAGCTCGTAAACTGGGAAATGGAACTCGATATTCATCCCGAAGTCGGCCTCAGGCAGACCCTGATCGATCAGAAAAAAGAATGCAATCAGGAATTCAGCAAGTTTGTTGAAAAAAACTACCTGAAATGGATAAATGCCAAACCAGGAGCAGATACTCCTATACTGACTCCTGCAATTGCAAATGATTTTGTAATCAGTCAGCTGGACGACAATAAGCGCTCTGTGTTTTTCTTTGTCCTGGACTGCCTTAGAATGGACCAGTGGTTCGGAATGGAAAAATACCTGGTTGACCTGTTTAATATAGACAGGAAATATTATTATTCCATACTTCCTACTGCTACGCCTTATGCGAGGAATTCACTCTTCAGCGGTCTTTATCCGGCTGAAATTGAGAAATATTATCCTACCCTCTGGCAGGCGGGTAATGATGACGACGAACGCAGCTGTAATAAGTATGAAAAAGAGCTGCTGCAGCTTCTTCTCGACAGGAAAAAAGTCAGGCTCCGTAATGATCTCAAATATATAAAAATTATTGATCCTGAAGTGGGGCGCAATTTCGAGCAGAATATACTTTCGTACCAGAATAACCAGCTTACGGCTGTAGTTGTTAACTTTCTGGATATGATTGCCCATGGAAGATCCGATTCAGAGCTGCTTAAAGAGATTGCTCCGGATGAACCGGCGTACCGTTCTCTTACGAACAGTTGGTTTGCCCATTCATCCTTGCTGTCCACATTCCGCTCCATTGCAAAGATGAAAAATGCAAAGGTTATTATAACAACAGATCACGGCTCTATAAGAACGCTTCGCGGGGCGAAAGTTCTGGGTGACAGGGAGGCTTCAACTAATCTCAGATTTAAGTTTGGAAGAAATTTAAAAGTAGATGATAAACACGCCATCTATATTACAAATCCGGCTGAATATAAGCTTCCTAAAAGGGGAGTTACGATAAACTATATAATTGCCAAAGAGGACTATTATTTTGTTTATCCTACAGATTACCATAAATATTTGAGCTATTACAAGGATACCTTCCAGCACGGAGGTATTTCAATGGAAGAGATGATTTTACCTTTAATTACAATGGAGAGTAAAGCGTAAGTGAAATTTCCTTTTTCGGTTAAAATTAACTCCGAGGAAGATACAGCCAGACTGGCAAAAGAATTTTCTGAAACACTTCAGGGCGGAGAGGTTGTGGCCCTAAACGGAAATCTCGGGGCCGGGAAAACTTCCTTTATAAAACACCTCCTCCGCAACTTCGAAATTGACAACGTGAGCAGTCCTACTTTTGCAATTGTCAATGAATATGAAGGCAGCCTGAAGGTTAATCATTTTGATTTTTACAGGATCAATAAGGTTGAAGAACTTTACGATATAGGTTTCGAGGAATACCTGACCAGGGATGATACCGTGACCTTTATTGAGTGGGCAGACCTTCAGCCTGAGGTACTGCCGCACAGGAGAATTGAAATCAGTTTTATTGTAAATGATGATTTCACCAGGGATATCAGTTTTAATAAGATACCCTGATTATTAAAAAATAAATTTTAGTTCCGTACTGATATTGGCGTCAATCTGACTTTGCATTAATGGATATGATTGATGATCTATATACTTTTATTGTTTGTTTAAGAAAAAATAAAGCTAATCAGAACCACCCTGGTGGTTAACTATCCGTAGAAGAAATGATGATTAAATCTGAAAATAAACCAGTTCTGGCCGTTGAAACTTCAGGCGAACTTTGCAGCGCCGCAGTGTATTTTAACGACAGCAAATACACTGAAATAAATCTGATGTTAAAGCATGTCCATTCCGAAAAACTTCTTAATGTTGTTGATGAGGTCCTGAAATCAGCAGGTGTGGCTCTAAGGGATGTTGCATCGGTTGCAGTTTCTTCAGGGCCCGGCTCTTTTACCGGCTTAAGGATCGGTATGTCGGCCGTTAAGGGACTGGCAATTGGAGCCGGACTGCCGATAATTCCCGTTCCTACCTTTGAAGCCCTTGCTTTTCAGGCTTCCGGATACCTGCCCGAAGGCTCAGAATTTATAATAGCAAATAAGGTTAATATTGAAGAACTCTATTATGCCAGATTCATTTCCACAAAGGACGGCTATGAGTTTACAGACCCGCTTCAGGTTATCTATAAAGGGGATCTGGATAGTAAGCTTAGCTCAGCATCAATAGTCTTTGGAAATGCCATAAAAAACGGCAATAAAATGCCTTTTGTCTCCCCTTCGGCCTCATTAATTGCAAAATGGGCTTATTTATTTGGAAAAGATTTATTAACTTACGACTTTGATTTTCTGGAACCTGCGTATCTTAAGAACTTTATTATCAGGTGAGTAGAATGAAGACAATTTTTACAATGCTTTTGCTTTTTGCAGGCGCAAGTTTTGCCCAGATTGTGGGACCAAAATTGGCAGCTCAGAACCCGGTGTTCAGTTTTGGGGATATTAAGCAGAATGTATTTGTGGAACATGATTTTGTAATTTCAAATACAGGCGATGATTCCCTGTTGATAATGGATGTAAAAGCATCCTGCGGATGTACAGCTGCCCAGCCCGAAAAGAATGTTTTGAAGCCGGGTGAATCGGCCAAAATTAATATAAAATTTAATACAATCGGCCGCCAGGGCAAGCAGCAGAAGTATGTTTATGTAATCACAAACGACAAGGAAAATCCGGAATTCAGACTTTCCTTTACTGCCAATGTGGTCCCCGATACAACGCAAAACGGCCCTGTACTTCAGCTCTCCGAGGCAAAGCACGATTTCGGAGTTATGGAAGAGGGGAAAATAGCCGGCTGGAAAGTCAAATTTAAGAATGCCGGAAACAGTGAACTGGAAATTAAAGATATAAAGACTTCATGCGGATGCACTGCTGCATCGGTCAGTGGAAGACGTCTTAAACCTGGCGAAGAGGGAAGCATTCTTGTTGAATTTGATTCTGCAAACAAATCGGGAAAGGTAAGCAGAACGGTTACTCTGTACACAAATGACTATAAACAGCCCGAACAGACAATCGTAATTTTTGCAGAAGTAAAGGATGGGAAATAAGCTAATATGACGTGGTTTAAAAGATCCAAAGAAAACATTGCTTCCGACAGTACGAAACTTGAATTGCCCGACGGTCTGTGGGAAAAGTGCCCCGGCTGCGGCGAGATAATTCATAAAAAACAGCTGGAAATGAATTACTGGACATGTACAAAGTGCGAACATCATTTCAGAATCGGCAGCATGGAATATATTTCCTTTCTCTTTGACAAGAGCAGCTTCAAGGAATACGATAAGAAAATGCGTTCGGCAGATCCGCTTGGCTTTACAGACAGCAAGAAGTATCCCGATAGAATTAATGATACGATGAAGAAAACCGGGCTGAGTGACGCAGTCAGAACCGGCACCGGAAAAATTGAAGGCAGGGAAGTATCATTCGCATGCATGGATTTTTCATTTATCGGCGGCAGCATGGGTTCTGTTGTAGGTGAAAAGATCTCCCGGGCAATAGACCGCGCATACAAAAACAGAATTCCGATGATTGTTATTTCTGCAAGCGGAGGAGCCAGAATGATGGAAGGCGCTTTCTCGCTTATGCAGATGGCAAAGACCAGCTCACGCCTGGCACGCCTGGCTGATGCCGGAATTCCATACTTCTCAATTTTGACAGATCCTACTACTGGCGGCACAACGGCCAGTTATGCCATGCTGGGAGATATAAATATTGCAGAGCCTAAGGCTCTCATTGGATTTGCAGGTCCGCGCGTTATAAAGCAAACCATTGGCAAAGACCTTCCCGAAGGGTTCCAGACATCTGAATTTCTGCTCGAGAACGGGTTTGTGGATCTGATTATACACAGAAAGGATCTGAGAACGAAACTTGTTAGTCTCATAGATTTTTGTTATTGATTTTGGTAACAGTGCGCATTCTGAAGGCGCACTGTTAAAGTTTTGTGACATATGTGACATAGGAGTTGGCCATTAAAGTAATAAGCACTGTAAAAGAAATGCAGGATTTTTCCCTTCAGAAGAGGAAAGAGGGGAAAAGGGTCGGCTTTGTTCCTACGATGGGGTTTCTGCATGAAGGACATCTGTCGCTTGTAAAGAAAGCCAAGGAATCGGCCGATACGGTGGTTGTCTCCATTTTTGTTAATCCCGCACAGTTTGCTCCAAACGAGGATTTTACTAAATACCCCAGGGATGAAGAAAAGGATAAAAAGTTACTTCAAAATGAAGGTGTTGATTGCGTATTCATTCCTTCAGCTGAAGAGATGTATCCGAAAGAATTTCAGACCTATGTTGAGGTAACAGGTCTGACAAAAGGGCTTGAGGGTCAGTTGCGCCCGACACATTTTAAGGGTGTTACAACCGTAGTAACAATGCTTTTTAACTGCGTTATGCCGCATATGGCGGTTTTCGGGCAGAAGGACGCCCAGCAGGCCTCAGTTATTATGCGCATGGTAGAAGACCTCAAAATGAATATTAAAATTATTGTATCTCCCATTGTGCGTGAAAAAGACGGACTTGCTTTAAGCTCAAGGAATGTTTACCTCTCTGAAAGTGAAAGAAATGATGCCCTTGTGTTAAGCAGTTCCTTAAGA
>JBLNAZ010000209.1:0-51298 GCA_050259615.1 Syntrophomonadaceae bacterium
CCGCGTGCATCCCAGTCGTCGCCGTCGGTGCCGTGGAAGACGTAGATATTATAATCCTTGGCGAGGTTTTCCTCTTCGACAATTTTATTAACGAGTGTAAATGCGCTGGCGACGTCGGTTCCTCCGGCCACCTGTTTATTGAAGTATGTATAAAAATCGGGTACTTCCTCTGCGTCGGTATCGTGCAGAATAAAGCGGGTTTTAACCTGGCGCTGGTACTGGTAAACAAGCCAGCTATTAATATAGATGTGCTGTGTTGCAACAACTTCAGTGGGCTTGCCCGTCATGGAGCCGGAATAGTCGCGCACAAAGAATACGAGTGCCTGCGATTCATAGTCCTTTTCCTTGGAGAGTGTGCGGTAGATCCTGTCGTTCGGGGTTATAAGAATTTTAGAAGTATCGACGGGTTCGTTTCCGCTTATATTGCCTAAGGCGAGGTTAGTTTTAATAACCCTTTTAAGCGTAGCTTTTTTATCGAGTATCTGACCCTGACCGCGGTTTTTGTCGGTCATATCGTAAGTAAACTTTGTAAGGGAAGTTTTCTTTCCTTTTTCCTTGATATTAGGGAGTTCGAACTGTTCGGTCAGGATGCGTCCGATGTCGTAAGCATCGGCGCCCATACCGTGCTGGCCGCCTTTTCCCTGACCCGCGCCCTGGCCTGCGCCGTCCTCGGGGCGGAGGGGTTCTTCGCCAATTACCTCGCCTTCCTCGCCGTCGCCTGTACCGCCGGTACCCTGGTCCTGGTTCTGGGGGTTTTCGCCTTTCCAGTGGTAGAGTTTTTCTTCGGAAATAGTAGGTATAATAATAGTTTTATCGTTACCGCCCTTAACGGGTTTAACGAGTTTGCCGAGTTTAACTTTACGCGGGAATCCGTCCTTATCGCGCTGTTTATCGCGTTCAAGGAGTTTATCGAGGGCGTGGAGCCTTGCCTGCTGGCCGGCGTTCATATTCATTTTGAGGAGGTCGCGGTCGTCTGAGTAGCTATAAAAAGTGCGGTTTTCCACATAGATGCCCTTAGGGGCTTCATCCATAAATTCATGGCGGCCGCGGAAAGCCATTTCCTCATTGATCAGCTTCAGCTGGTCTTTGGAGAGTCCCTGTTGTCTTAAATAATCTATCAGTTCTTTCTTCTTGCTCATATTATCGCTTCAATTTTTCAAAAAGCGGGGCAGGGCTTAAAGGCGCCCCGCCGCGCGCTGAATTCATTTTATCAGGTCTGGTGGTCCTGTGTGCAGAAGAACTCAATTGTCTTCTGTGCGCAGGTATTGCAGTAGCCGAGTTTGTTTGTCATGGTAGTAACGATTCTGTTATAGAGTCTTTCGTTATCCTCATTAGTTCTGTTAGCGAGGGCGCCAACGAGGCCGCCGGCAGAAGCTATATCGGAATTAAGTCTGGTATCGGTAACGGCCTTAACGAGGTCGACGTTATCCATGAAGTCGTAGTTCTTATCCGTCTGCAGGCGCTGTGCATAGATTTTTCTAATCTGGCCGCGGAAGGATTCCTTCTGTTCGCGGGTTTTCATTTCGAGCTCATTTTCAACGGCGTTAACGAAGCGCTCGTCGATTTTAATAGGCTGCATTTTGTTTGTCTGGGGGTCGCGGTAAGTAATAATTTTATCTGACCCGAGGTCGCTGCGGCCCATACCGACGATCATATTAACGTACATGAGGACGTCTTTTTTAATAGCTGCGGGTTCATCCATAAATGCGTTAAACATTTCCGTTCTGATGCGTTTGCGGTAGAGACCCTTAGCGATTTTCAGATCTTCAAAGTATTTTGTTCTTTCATTTGTATCCTGGATATAATCTAAGATAACTTCTTCGGTAGCCTTAAAGGCGTCTTCGCCGAACATGCAGCGGCCCTCGTTAGTTTCGGAGTAGCCTCTCTGTGTATTTATGATACGGGCAAGATCTCTCTGGCCCAGGCCCTTCTGGCCGAAGCGTTTAGTAATATCGGATTCGTGCTCAAGGTCCTCAACGATTTCAGCGAGGGCCTTAATGCTTTTTTCGCCGGCGACTTCGCCTGCGGCAAGTTTCATCATTTCTACCGGAGTGAGTTTATCCTCAGCTCTGGGGAGGCGGCTTAAAGTAACGCCAGTAGACATAACGTATATAAGGTTCGGGTCCATGTGCAGTTTTTCGCCTGAGAAGGTAGTCTTCTCGCTGGAGCCGAGTGCATATTTTGTCAGCTGCTGCTGGAGCTTATAGTCGGTGTTATGGGCGACGTAGCAGAATTTGCAGCGGTCGATAATAGGTTTTTCCTCGCCGTTAGCCCTATAGTTCTGGACGTCGGCATTATTGCTTGTAGCGATAATAAAGGTATCTATAGGCCATTTAAAGGCGTCAATTTCAATAACTCTGTTCTGGACAACGCCGAGGTAGATTTTCATGAGGTCTGTTTTATTCTTAAAGATCTCATCGGCAAAGTGGATGCCGCCACCGCCTACGCGGGCAAGGGCGCCGCGCCTAAGGTCGAAGCGGTAGGGGTTGTTGGTATTTGTAATATGAAGTAATCTCTGAATGCTTTCCTCGCCGACGAGGTCGACGCCGGAGCTTGTAATTTTATCTTTAGCGGGGTACTTGCCTGTAATGGTGCCCATAGTTTCGCTGATAGGGACCTTAACAATTTCCACGCATTCCAAAACCCTATCGATGTCCTCGTCGAAGTGAGTTTTAATATCGTTCAGAATAAACTCGCTGTCGGCGCCGAGGGGTCTGAAGTTTCTATAAAAATTCTCGATGTCGGATTCAGTAAAGCCGCGGCTGAGGAGGGCCTCTTTGCTTTCGTCCTTAGATGCACAAAGGTTCATAGCAAGAATTACGGGGTCCTCGTAGGTCTGGCTTTCGATAACGCGGAGGTTGCCGTAGCCATCCATATCCTTCGGGATTTTGAATCTGAAGGTATAGCGGTTATTTTCGGGGATGCTGACAAAGTCGCGGTACATAGCCGAGAGGTAGTCCACGAAATAAGTTTTACCGTTACCTGGTTCGCCGGCGAGTACGAAAGCCATTTCCTTACTTTCGCCGTCTTCGGCGGCATCTTTAATAAAAGCGACGAATTTATTCAGGACGTCGAACATACCTATGATATGTTTTTTACCCGTTCTGAACTTCATAAAGTCATAGGTATTTTTTCCATTTACAACTATAGGCTGGATATGTTTAGGATCATCAAACAGCATTCTGGCAATAGACTCGAAAACATTTTCAAATCTATGCTGCCCCCTCTTTAATTCATCCAGATACAAATCCAGGCTTTGAACGTGTGCCCGCATTACAATTCTCCAATTCTTAGTTAAACACTATCTGCTGTTAAATTCCCGCCGATATACTTTTTTGTTCATATTCGGATTAATCGGCTCAAAGTTTATAGAGTTTTTAGTCCATAATTTTGCCCACTTTTTAATGTGTTCACGGGCGGGGCTGAAGGGCAAAGGGGGTGCGGCTAAGAGTTAGAGCAGTATGCGGAAAAAAGGCTGAAACGGGTGGAATTCAGGGACAATCCGGGTTTCAAGTTTTGTTAATTTAAGGAGTTGGCAGTGAGGCGGAAATGAATGAGGTTTCAATATAAAAAAGGGGGACCGATTTTTGCCCTAAGATTTTGGGGGATCGGGGGTTAAAGCCCCAGGGGATTTGTTGTTTCATTAGTCCACGACCTGAAGGTCGTGGCTATTCAGGCCGTGGCTATTCAGGTCGTGGCTATTCAATAAAAGGAAAGCCCGCTAAACCGGGCTCCAAAACGCCGCATCTCTTCCCGGCACGAGTTTTTGTATTTCCTGTGAGTTATTTCTTATATTATATTAAAGAAGGTTATAGCCCGGGAACACTTTACCGGATAATACGTAAACCCATGAAAGGACTGCACATACATTTATATGGATATTCAAACAGTGACAAGACCAATGGAGATTCTGCTGGTTGAAGACAATAACGGCGATATACTTTTAATACAGGAGGCTCTGGAAGAAGGGAAACTTAACAGCAATCTGAGCGTTGCAAAAAACGGGATGGAAGCCATTGAATTCCTGAACCATAAGGGAATTTACAAGGATGCGCCCACGCCTGACCTGATTCTTCTGGATATGAATCTTCCCAAGAAGAACGGCAAGGAAGTGCTGGCAGAAATTAAGACCGACGAGAACCTGAAGGTTATTCCGGTGGTAATACTTACATCATCACAGGCCGAGCAGGATATAATTGCAAGTTATAAGCTTAACGCCAACTGCTATATTACCAAGCCCGTGGATTTTGAAAAGTTTATTAATGTAATTAATTCAATTGAAAATTTCTGGTTTTCTATAGTTAAACTTCCTACTCAGGGAAAATAATGGAAAAAGAGTCGATCAGACTTCTTGTTATAGAAGATAATCCCGGTGATGCCGCTCTCATTGAGGATATGATAGCAGACATTTCTGAAATACGGATTGAAATGATGCACGTTACGCGTCTGGCGGCGGGACTTGAAGCGCTGGAAAAGTACGGCATGGACGCGGTGCTGCTGGATCTTGGACTTCCGGACAGCTTCGGAATAAATACGCTCCACAAGGTTCAGGCCCATAACTCAGCCGTGCCCATTGTTGTTATGACGGGACTGAACGATAAGCAGGTGGCGGTACAGGCCATCAAGGGAGGCGCACAGGATTATCTTGTAAAGGGAAGGATAGACTCTGAGCTTCTTGAGCATTCGCTGCGCTATGCAGTTGAAAGAAAGCGCATAGAGGAGGCTTTAATTGAAAGCCAGTCGGAATTAAAAGCCACATTCGACCAGGCGGCAGTAGGCATTGCGCACGTATCGCTTGAGGGAAAGTGGCTTAAGGTAAACCAGAAGATATGCGATATAACAGGTTATACGACTGAGGAGCTGGAAAAGCTCGACTTCCAGACAATAACACATCCTGAGTATCTGGAAAAGGACGTTGAGCAGGTTAAAATGATCATAGAAAATAAGACCACTACTTATTCCACGGAAAAGCGCTATATAAGAAAAGACGGCACAAGTATATGGGTAAACCTTACGGTTTCACTGGTGCGCGATACGGCAGGCAATCCCGCATATTTTATTTCCATAATTGAAGACATATCGGAACGCAAGGAAGCAGAAGAGAAGGTTTTCAGGTATTCGGAAGAGTTAAGGAAAAGCAAAGAGGAGCTTGAGAAGAATGCCCTTAAGCTTGACGCGTTAAATAAAAACCTTCAGGAAGTGAACGCCAGCAAGGACAAGTTCTTTTCAATTGTAGCGCACGACCTGAGGAGTCCTTTTTCAGCCCTGCTGGGTTTTACGGAGTATCTGAGTCATAATATAGATGAGCTGGAGAAAGAAGAAATAAAGGATTTTGCCTTCCGCGTGCATACATCGCTGAAGAGGATATTCCGCCTTGTCGACAATCTTTTGCAGTGGTCGACACTGCAGTCGGGGGGCATGAAATTTTCGCCCGTTAAATTCTGTCTTAATCTTTTAGTAAAGGAAGTGCTGGATATATACCAGGTAAATGCGGCAAGGAAAAGCATAAACCTGAATTTTGAATTTGACCATGATTACGACGTATATGCCGACAAGAACATGACGGATACGGTAATAAGGAATCTGCTGTCGAACGCGCTGAAATTCACTTATCCCGAAGGGCGGGTAACCATAAGTCTGAAGGATGACACAGACAGCGTAATAGTAGCCGTAAGCGACACGGGGACGGGGATTTCGAAAGAGGATATGCAGAAGCTTTTCAGGATAGAGGAAAGCGTAAGCAGGACGGGCACGGACAAGGAGAGGGGGACGGGATTAGGTTTGATACTGGTGAAGGATTTTGTGGAGAGGAACGGGGGCAAGCTATGGGTAGAAAGCGAGCCGGGGCAGGGGAGCACATTCAAGTTTACAATAAAGAAAATGGGGATGTAGGGGGTATTTCGTAAATCACGGAATTTTATTAAGATGCCGCGGACAGGTGAATTTATTAGGGAAATTCCAATACACAATAGATGAATGCGGGGGGATCTGGTACCGGATATAAATAAATGTGACGCGTTTCACGGCACAATAAGTCTCTTCCTGCTATCTTTCCTCAAAAAAGCTCCCCAAAATTAAATCCAAAGGATTATTACAATGCCGGACATATTCCGCGAGGCCTATATTCATTTCATATTTGCTGTAAAATACAGAGAACAGCTGATAATGCCATCTTTTTCAGAAGAGCTGCAGAAGTATATAACAGCTACTGTACAGAACATGGGGAATAAAATGCTTGCAATAAAAATCATGCCCGACCACATGCATTTCCTCGTTTCATATAACCCTGCTTGTTATATTCCGGATCTCGTTCGGGAAATTAAATCCAACACAACCGAGCTCATAAAGAAGAAGATGTGGCTTCGTGACTTTGCCTGGCAGTCGGGATATGGAATGTTCACATATTCAAAAAGCCAGACGCAGAATGTCATTCATTATATTATGAACCAGGAGGAGCATCACAGGAAGAAGTCATTCAAAGAGGAGTTCTTAAAGATTCTGAAAGAATATGAAATGGAGCATAATGATCATTATCTGTTTAGGTGGATTTTTGAGGAAGAAAAGAAAATGGACAAAGAAGAATAGAAAATGAGGGAAGAGAAATAAAATTGGACAAAGAATGGACCTGCCAAATGTTGAAAATAGGAGAACATGGCGCGGCTGACCGCGGCGCTTGGGGTTGGTTGGGATCATTTTCCCCCGGGCTGCGCCCGGGGGCTATCAACATGATGCCGCTGTCCGCGGCATCTGGTGATAACCATACAACATTATGACGTTAAAAAATTGGAACATGGCGCGGCCGTGCTTACCGGCAGGCATGGCGCCGCATTATCATAGGATCATTTTCCCCCGGGCTGCGCCCGGGGGCTATCAACATGATGCCGCTGTCCGCGGCATCTGAAGATAACCATACAACATTATCATGTGAAGTTGACGCGTAAGGCCTGAGGCGGATGGCGCCGAATTATCATAGTGCAAGCTGGTTTTCCATGTCGAAGAAGTGGAACTTCTCACGCCTGAAATATAGCCTTATCTTGCTTCCAACTTCCGGCTTCTCACGGGCAGGGATTCTGCTTACGAACTGGCTTTCTCCTAACTGGAAGTATAGGAAGATCTCGTTTCCCATGGGTTCAACTACTTCTAATGTTACTTCAACTGCCTCATAGTTATCTGGTGACGTATTCCCATTTAACTCCTGTATGTCCTCGGGCCTTATGCCAAGCGTTACCTTACGCCCTGAATTTACCCTCTGGTCAACTTTGAACGTAACTTTACCTGTCGTATCTGTAAATGTGCCATCTGTAACACTGCCGTTTAGGAAGTTCATGGGCGGGCTTCCAATAAATCCTGCCACAAAGCGGTTCTTTGGATTGTTATATAGGCTAAGAGGTGTATCAATCTGCTGCACCAGGCCGTCTTTCATTACTACAATCCTGTCGCCCATCGTCATGGCCTCAGTCTGGTCGTGTGTTACATAGATCATCGTAGCCTGGAGTTTCTGATGAAGCTTTGAGATCTCTGTTCTCATCTGGACTCTAAGCTTTGCATCCAGGTTGCTTAAGGGTTCATCGAACAGGAATACCTTTGGACGACGCACAATTGCACGCCCTACGGCTACTCTCTGGCGTTCACCACCGGACAAGGCCTTGGGTTTACGGGTTAATAGGTGCTCAATTTCAAGTATATGGGCTGCTTCCTGTACCCTTTCCTTAATCTCTGGCCTCGGGAATTTACGGATTTTGAGGCCGAATGCCATGTTCTCGTAGACTGTCATATGGGGATATAAGGCATAGTTCTGGAAGACCATGGCTATGTCGCGGTCCTTTGGACTTACATCGTTTACGAGGCGATGATCTATGTATAGTTCACCTGATGTGATATCCTCAAGGCCTGCAATCATTCTGAGCGTTGTGGACTTGCCGCAACCTGAGGGGCCTACTAAAACCAGGAACTCCTTGTCTTTTACCTCAAGGCTGACTCCTTTTACAGCCTCCTGGCCTCCTTCGTAGACCTTTGTTACTTCCTTTAAGCTTACTTCTGCCATATAATTTCTCTTAATTTGTAATGGACTTAAGCTGATTTAAAAAATCGGGATTTGATATACCTACACAATCAAAATCACTAACCTTTCCGCCATTTTCCAGTAATGATGAAAGAATTCCGAATGCCATGGCAATCCGGTGGTCGCCATAACTTCTGAATGCGGGATTCCGCGTTTTTATTTCATTCGCAATTTCAAAACCATCATCCTCTTCCGTAACATCAACGCCAAGGAGCTTCATGTTTTCGCATATTGCGCTGATCCTGTCCGTTTCTTTTACTCTAAGCTCCCGTACGTTAGAAATCCGGAAACGTCCTTCAGCAAGCAGTCCTGCGATACTTAAAATCGGAATCTCGTCAATTAAATTCGGAATAATTTCTGATGGAATATCAATATTATGAAGACTGCTGCCGGAAACAATCAGGTCCCCATACTGTTCCCCCATCTTAAGTTTTACGTTGTCTTCCTCAATCTTTCCACCCATACTTCTTAAAACATCAAGAACACCTGTTCTTGTTTTATTAAGACTGATATTTTTTATAACAAGATTAGAGTCTTTAGACAAAAGTGCCAGAACGATAAAGAAAGCCGCGGTGGAAATGTCGGAAGGAACAAAATATTCGTTTGCCTGAGGATAGTCCTTTCTTGAAACAAATACTTTTCTCAGGCCTCCGCTATTCACAGTCTTAAGTGAAAGAAGCTTTTCCGTGTGGTCTCTTGATGGTAAAGATTCAATAACAGTTGTTTCATCTTCCAGATGAAGTCCTGCAAGCAATACGGCACTCTTTACCTGTGCACTTGCAACCGGAAGTTTATATTCGATGGCATGAAGGTTTTCTGATGGCGATATTCTAAGTGGAAGAGTATATTTTGGAGTTGTTGCAATCACTCCCCCCATTTCTGTCAGGGGATCAACGATTCTTTTCATTGGACGCGCTGAAAGTGATTCATCGCCTGTGATAACCGAACTGAAGGGCTGTGCAACCAGAATTCCGCTCATCAGGCGAGCTGTAGTTCCGGAATTTCCTGCGTACAATGTTTCAGGTGTTATGAAATTTCTGAATCCTCTGCCCTTTACTAAAAGTCTGTGGCCTGAAGTTTCAAATGAGCAGCCGAGCTGTTCAAAGCAGCTTATAGTTGACTTTACATCCTCAGCATCGGAAATATTTTCAATTGATGAGGTTCCTTCAGCCAGAGCCGAGAACATTACGGCTCTGTGCGAAATCGATTTATCACCCGGAAGTTTCAGAACTCCCTTTACTTTATCAACTTTCTGAAAACTGAGATCCATTACTTTTTGCACCATTCATCAATAAATTTATCGATCTCTTCTTCGTTTAATTCAGTTCTGTCGTACATCCCGTTAATGAGCCTTTGTCTTTGGGCTTCATACAGGATAACCGCATTGGCAACTGAAACGTTTAAGCTCTGAACCATTCCGTGCATTGGAATAAGGAATACATCGTCGGCAAGTTCTGCTGCTTCACTTGAAACACCCCTGTGCTCATTACCAAGCACAATAGCAGTTTTCTGTGTGAAATCAATGTCGTAAAGGCTTATAGAATGCTCTGTAAGCGAACTGGCATAAATCTTAAATCCCTGAGAACGCAGGTTTTCATAGCAGACTTTTATGTCAGAAAACTTCTCCCTTTCCACCCACTTAACCGCGCTTGCAGAACTGGTGCGGTTTATCTTGGGAAACTTTTCAACATTGTAGACTAATGAAACTTTCGAAATTCCAACAGCATCACAGGTGCGTAAAATAGCGCTGACATTGTGCGGGTCGTGTATGTTTTCCATGACCACCCTCAGCGAATGCTGGCGTCTTTTAGCAGCTTCAATTATTTTATTGAGCCTTGCCCCTGTTTTGAATTCTCTCACAAAATCACTTCTTGTTAAAGATAATTTTATAGAATGTTTTATTCCCGGACTTTCTTATCATGTCCATTGCAAAGTAAGCCTGCTCAAGTTTGAGATAAAACGCAACCATGTCCAGTGTCTTATCTATTGCCGTATCCAGATCGTGAGCCCAGCTTTCACAACCTTTAATTGTAGGAACTTCCCCGGTAAAACCGTCATCTGTCTTTGTAACTACTAATGTCAGTGTCATTAATATCCATCTTTAGTGGATTTTTCGCCGGTAACTATTTTAACGCTTGCGCTTGCTCCTATTCTGTCTGCTCCGCTTTGGATCATTGTTTCTGCATCTTCAAGAGTGCGGATTCCGCCGGAAGCTTTAACGCCAATTGCGGTACCAACCACATAGCGCATAAGTGCTATATCGCCCGCAGTTGCACCGCCCTTGCTGAATCCGGTTGACGTCTTTACAAAATCAGCCTTGGCATTTTTGCAGATAAGGCAGGCTCTTACTTTTTCCTCATCGGTCAAAAGAGCCGTTTCAAGAATTACTTTGCACACGGCATTGTGTTTCTTTGCTGCAAGCACCACCTGATTAATGTCGTTAAACACATAATCGTTATCGCCCTGCTTCAGCATTCCAACGTTAAGCACCATATCTATTTCCTGGGCACCGTTCTGCAGCGCCTGCTCAGCTTCAAATCTTTTAACTTCTGTAGTAGTTGCTCCCAAGGGAAAACCGATTACAGTACAGACCTTTACTGGAGTACCTTTTAACATATCTTTGCAGAGAGGGACAAATGACGGGTTTACGCAGACTGAAGCAAAGGTGTACTCTCTTGCTTCCTGGCATAATTTTCTTACTTCATCCGTTGTGGCATCAGGTTTAAGCAGCGTATGATCGATCATACGTGCCAGATTTTTATCTACCAGACTGTTTCCAACACCCATTCCGGCAGCAATTCTTTCAGCTCCCTGGCTGATAATACTTTTAACTGCCGAGGGCTGGTCAATTACATTCTTTTCCCAGCCGGCACACGTGTTTCCGACACAATAAAAATCCCTCAGGGCCTTTTCAATGAATACCTGCGAAACAACTTTCTCTATTGTTGATGAATCCATAATAACCATTCAAATTTTATTATAAAATAATTTACTTGCTGACAAGAATGAACTTATATTAAATTCCCGACCTCATAAGATATGCCTTATAAGTGTTCTTCATAAGCATGGCAATTGTCATTGCCCCCACGCCTCCAGGTACAGGAGTTATATATGATGCCTTGGGAGCCACAGCATCAAAGTCCACATCTCCCACAATCCTGTAGCCCTTGGGACTATCATCGGCAACCCTGTTAATTCCTACATCTATTACAACTGCGCCTTCTTTAACCATATCTGCTGTTATAAAATTGGCTTTCCCTATTGCGGCAATTAAAATATCAGCCGACTTAGTAAACTGTGTAAGATCTTTTGCGGCAGAATGGCATATTGTAACAACGGCATTTGCGTACGGCTTTTTCTGCAGCATTATATTGGCTACCGGTTTTCCTACAATGTTGCTCCTGCCTACAACAACTACATGCTTTCCTTTAGTTTCAATTTTGTAGTATTTTAGCAGTTCCTGGACTCCTGCCGGAGTACACGGGTATAATGTATCCTGTCCAATTACCAGTTTCCCAACATTTACAGGATGGAAGCCGTCCACATCCTTGCCGGGCAGTATTGCATTGATGATTTTATCTTCGTTGATGTGGTCAGGCAATGGGAGCTGAACCAGTATCCCGTCGAAATTGTTGTTCCTGTTGTAGGAATCAATCATTTCGAGCAGCGCTTCTTCTGAAGTAGCTGCATCCAGCCTCTCCAGTTTCGACACCATGCCGATTTCATTGCAGGATTTAATTTTTCCGCTGACATAGGACTGGGAAGCAGGGTTGTCGCCTACAAGAATAGTAACCAGACCTGGCAATCTCTTCCCTTGTTCTTTTAGCCGGAAAACGTCTTTTTTCAGCTCTTCCCGTATTTCTGCTGCTACTTTCTTTCCGTCAATTAAGTTCATGCTGTTTTGGTGTATTTAATAATTTTTGTTTCAAATATAAAAATAATAAAAACGAATTGCACGCACTTATTCACCTGCCCCGGGCTTACATAAACTGGCCTGCCGGATACTTATTTTTCAGATAATCCGTTATAATTTTGTTGCCGATAATCTCAGGAGCAAAGGGATTTGAATTCTGCCACCCGGCTTTCCCAAGGCATCTGAATCTTTCCAGGCGGCGCAGTGTAACTTCGCAAAAGACAGGATTTATGTCAATTGTGAAGCATTTTCTTTCTGTACGTTCTGAAGCCAGGAGTGTGGTGCCTGAATGGGAAAAGAAATCGATTATTATTTCATTTTTACGGCTGCCCGATTGAATTATACGCTCTATGGCCTTGAGCGGCTTTTGTGCGTAGCAGCCGCTGACATTCTCCTCCATCCTGTAGAATACCTGCTGGATGTCAATCCAGATGTTACCTGCACGAATGAATGATGACTTGCTTCTTTCGAGGTTTTCTGTTACGCGGCCCTTGATCTTCTTGTAATAGCCCCTCAATACCTTGGGAATTCCTGTATAAACGGCATTTATATTGAAAAACGGCGCGCCTTTTATGTAATAAAGAAGTTCCTGCCTTACTGCCATCCAGTTTTTTTGAGTTCCGTAGCCTCTTTGATTTCTCATGCTGATGAAGCTGCGGCTTTCAAAATTTGTTTCCTTCATCATTAAGATGAACTCAGCGAACGGCTGGAAATGCTTCTTCTGATCGGCACCAAGCCAGATATAGAGTGATGAATTGTCTTCTAATACGCAATCGGTATTATTAACCCAGCCTTTCGACCAGAGGACAAACTCTTCCGGGGTCATTTCCCCAAAAGCAACTATGTTATAAGGCGGATCATGAATAGCCATGACCGCCTTATCGTTTTCCATAAGAAGATAAACTGATTCTATATCTGTGGCATCCAGGCAGCCTATTTTATGCCTGCCTTTTGGATCTTTCCATATTTGTCCGGGTTTTATCCTGCAATAAGGCAGAAGCATGCTGCACAGCTCCTCATCCTTATCCAGACGCGGCAGAGCCATCTTTTCCATACTTATTCAGCTTGTCTTAGTGTGTTTATTCAGCGTATCTATGTATAATTTATTCAGAGAACAAAGTTATTCAATTTATAATTTATTCAGCTTGTCTGACAAACTCCGGAAGCAAAATTCTGCTTATTTCAATGGTTTTACCCGTTTCCGAATCTACCTTCAGAAACAGTCCGCAAAGATGAAGATCATTTTCAGCAGTCTGGTATTTCTGAGGTGTCTGATAAAGAAAACGGTTTATTGCGGCTTCGGTTTTCATTCCTATTACAGACTCATAGGGACCTGTCATGCCCACATCAGTAATATAGCCTGTACCCTTTGGCAGAATTCTTTCATCCGAGGTTTGTATATGTGTATGGGTTCCGATAAAACCGCTTATTTTACCGTCAATATAGCTTGCCAGGGCAATTTTTTCGGCAGTTGCTTCGGCATGGAAGTCCACAATAATAACTTTGGTTTCCTGCCTTATCTTCTCAATTGCCCAGTCTGCAGTACGGAATGGGCAGTCAATTGTTGCCATAAAAGCCCTTCCCTGCAGGTTCAGGACGCCTATTTTTCCCTTCGGGGTATCTGCAATGTAGTAACCCCTGCCGAATGTTCCCCTGGGATAATTCTGCGGACGGATATAACGCTCTTCAGTCTTAAGATAATCCTGCGACTGGTGCTTATCCCAGGTATGGTTTCCGCCTGTAATAACCCCTGCCCCCATTTCAAAAAGCGCTTTTCCTTCTTTATCTGTGCATCCTTTTCCGTCCGATGCATTCTCCCCGTTTACTATAATAAAATCAGCTTTGTACTTTTTTTCCAGTCCGGGCAGCCATGTTCTTACCATATCCATTCCGGGCTTTCCAATAATATCGCCAATAAAAAGTATGTTAATAAGAGCCATAATTCCAATATATTTGATTACACAACAGTGATTTTGTTTTTAATACTTCTTTATGTCAAGAAATAAAAGTTTAATTAAATTATAATACTAAATTTATTGCTGGGATTCCTGAAAATATTTCCGGTTTCTTACTTTAGGCTCAGGAAAATAATTATCCGGGGATAAATAATTGTACAATTTTCTCTCGTGCATAATTATTATATTTGAACCTTAAAATCATATTTTAGTGATGTCGCCCAAAAACTTAACAGATATACCCTTTGAGAATGCTGAATTCTGCGTCGTTGACGTTGAAACTACAGGCATGAGCCCTTCCAGCTGCCGGATAATTGAAGTCGGCATGGTCAGGATCAGAAAATTAAAAGTAGTTGAAACATACCAGACGTTTGTCAATCCAGGGATGGAAATACCGTATTTTATAACAACTCTGACTGGAATTTCCAATTCCGATGTTTATGACGCCCCGTATTTTGATGAAATTGCCAATCAGGTTAAAGAATTCATAGGCGACAGCATTTTAATTGGCCATAATCTGCAGTTTGACATTTCCTTCCTCAGAAGGGCTTTTGAGGACTGCGGTAACGGGGAAAGGTTTTCAAATCCCCTTTTATGCACGCTTAAGCTGGCCAGAAAAATGTATCCTGAACTTTCCAGCAAGTCGCTTGGCTCTGTGGTAAAACACCTGAAGATCCGCAATAAAAATGTCCACCGGGCACTTTCGGATGCCACTGCTACGGCAAAAGTTATCCTTAAAATGATAAAGGAGCTGAAAGCCAAGGATGGCTACAAAACTGCGGCTGAAATCATAGATTTTCAGAGCTCTCCTTTTAAGGAGCCCGACTACAGGCTTACCAAAAGAAAACTTGCTGCGGATGTAGCAAGGCTGCCCGACCTTCCGGGAGTTTATTTCTTCAAGAACTCCAAGGATGTGATAATATATGTGGGAAAGGCAAAAAACCTTAAAACAAGGGTTAAGCACTACTTTTCGAGTACTGCGCCTTCAAAAAGCAGAAAAATTGTACGGCAGGCCGAACGCCTGGGGTTCATTACAACAAACTCCGAACTGACGGCTTTAATTGCTGAAAGTGAACTGATTAAGATTCATAATCCTGTTCATAATGTTCTCTTAAAAAAATTCGGAAGCAACTTTTTTGTGAAGGTCTTCAGGCAGGATGAATATCCCAAAGTTGAAATGGCGCGCAAGTTCGATTTTGACGGGGATGATTATTTCGGTCCTTATACAAACAAGGATTCGGTCAGGAACATGCTGAAGCTGATTGCAAGCACGTTCCAGTTGAGGGAGTGTTCCGACAGGGAGTTTAACAAGCATAAGGGATGTTACCTTACGCAGATTTACAGGTGCGTCGGCCCGTGCATGAAAGATTTTGACAGGTTTGAATACGACAAAGAGCTAAATAAGGTCTATGAATTTTTGTCGGGCAAGAACCAGTATGCCCTCGACAGTCTGATTGCAAAAATGAAGTTTTTTTCAGAAAAGCAGAGGTTTGAAGAAGCCTCGGAGATGAGGGATTTAATTAACCTTGTTCTTGCGCAGATCCACAAGACTTCAATTTTATCGGAGCCTGTAAACTCAACAAAGGTTCTGCTTGAAGTAAGGACAACGGGCAAAAAGGATTTTGTGCTGCTTCTTTCGGGCAGGATATACATCAAGAATTACATTGTAGGAGACGATGATCATTTTGACGAAGCCCTGGAAGATTATTTTGACAATACAATAAACTATCAGGTTGAAGCCGACAGGCGCGATCTGGACAAAATAAAAATAGCCCTGAGCTGGCTTATCCGGAACAGGAACAATGTAAGGGTATTTTACCTCAAGGATTTCCAAACGAAGCACGAGCTCTTCAAGCACATCCAGTCGGGCCTGACGGGCAAGATCAAAAGACCATCTCCAGGTTATCATTTAAAAGATTTTTTGTAGAATATTGCATCCCGGTTTTTATTCCGGGATGCATAAAGTATCAGCTATTTCTTCATCGCAAGATGCCACTCACTGGATTTCTCAAGAATGTCCTTGATGCGGTTTACCAGCTTGTGAGGATCATTCAAATACCCTTCAAGAAGAAGTGAAGATTCGTAAAGCTGCTCGGTAACCTGCTTAATGTATTCATCTGCGGGATCCTGCGTGTAAATCTTTAGAAGATTCCTTATCAGCTTGTGATCCTTATTTACTTCAAATATCTTCTTCGGTATCGATGTATCCTTGTTGACCATGTGCATTATTTTTTCCATCTGGCTTGTCATTCCGCTTACCGGATTTGCCAGACATGATGGGCTTTCACTCAGCCTTTCAGATATCCTTACTTCAGTTACACGGTCTCCCAGTACGTCCTTCATATACTTCAGGAGATCCTGGAACTGCTTTTCTTCTTCATTTGAAAGCGGTTCATGAACGGTTTCTTTGTTTTCTATATTTTCAAATTTCTCAAGCTCTTTTGCATCTGCATGCTCAACGGACTTTAAGGAATAGTCCTTGTACTTGTAAAGTGAATCCATCACGAATTCATCAATGGGATCGTAAAGGTAAAGAACCTCAAGCCCCTTATTCTTGAATATTTCCAGGTGCGGATCTGCATTGATGGCTTCCCTCGATGCGCCCGAGGCATAGTAAATTTCCTTCTGATCCGGTTTCATCCTTGAGGCGTAATCTGAAAGAGAAATCAGTTCATCTGCATCCTTGCTTACTGAAGAGTTGAAGCGCAGAAGCTCGGCAAACTTTTCACGGTTCGAGTAATCGCTGTAGCCCAATCGGAAAATCTTGCTGTGCTCTTTCCAGAACTGATTGTATTTTTCCGCGTCATCTTTTGCCATTTTGCTAAGGTGAGAAAGCACCTGTCCTGTGATGCTTGTGGAAATCTTATTAAAGACCACGTTCTCCTGAAGAGTTTCCCTTGATATGTTAAGCGGCAGGTCTTCACTGTCCACAACACCCTTAACAAACCCGAGATACTCAGGAAGGATGTCCTTATTCTGGTGCTGAATCAGCACGCGCCTTACATAAAGGTCAAGTCCGTACTCATGACGGTTAAAGCCTAAAAGATCCATATTCCGTTTTGGAATATAAAGAAGACTGTTAAACTGAATCGGGGCGTCAACTGATATATGAATTATATCCATTGGCTCTTCACTATCATAGCTCAGATGTTTATAGAACTCATTGTACTGCTCCTTTGTAACAGTAGACTTCGGCTCTCTCCATATTGCAGTTAATGTGTTAATTCTTTCTTTTTCCAGATAAATAGGAAAAGTGATAAAGCTGGAGTGAGTCTTGATGATGGTTTCCAGGCGGTACTTCTCAGCAAATTCCTCAGCATCTTCCCTTAAGTGAATTTCAATTGTGGTGCCGCGCTTTATGTCTTCGCTTAACTGCTCAATTTCGTAGGTGCCAAGTCCGTCCGAGGTCCACTTTACAGAGGGTTCACCAGGCTTAAAAGATTTGGTAGTTAATACTACTTCCGATGCTACCATAAAAACGGAATAGAATCCTACGCCGAATTTTCCTATGATGTTCGAAACGTCCTTATTTGCATCTGAAACTTTCTTCAGGAATTCAGCCGAACCTGACTTTGCTATTGTACCTATATTGCTTATGATTTCATCTTTTGTCATTCCGATACCGGTATCGGAAATGGTTATGGTGTGCTTATCCTTGTCAAAAGAGATATTTATCTCCAGGGGAAGATCACTGTCTGTAATTTCTGTTCCCGAGATCGACTCGAACCTCAGCTTGTCCAGTGCATCCGATGCGTTCGATATCAGTTCCCTCAGAAAAATATCTCTATTTGTATACAACGAATGCACAAGAATATTTAATAGCTGCTTTACTTCTGCCTTGAATTCATAATGATTAGCTGCCGGATTTTCAACTGCCATTTTTACTTACCTCCCTTTAAAATAAAATGTAAGATATTTTGTGCAATATTTATTAAATATACGAAATTTTTCTCTTTATAAGAGTTATGATATTGGCCTGTCTAACAGCTTATAGCTATAACAGATTAACCAATAAAATGAAGTTACTTAGATTATGATACTTGGGCAAATCCGGCTGTTTACAGGTTCCAGTCGGAGCGTTTTAAGATAGACCATACTACAAAAGCTGCGGCGAGGATTATTAGTCCGTAATAAAATAAATTTGCAAATGATCTTGAAGTGACTCTAAGCTTGGAACGGTATCCCCTCCAGCCGCATCCTTTGCAGCGGTAAAGGCTATAAAAGGTAAACTTCTTTACAAGCTGTTCCTTAATATTACGTGCTCTTGATCTGTGCAGTACCCCGGTTTTCTGGCAGCTTGGACACTTGTCAAAAGCAGGGTTCTTAAAATTAAAAATTGCAAGATTTCTCATAATAACTTGTAAAATTCCCAATATAGCTTTATAAATTCTTCAGGCGTTTGCCTTATTTGGATTCTTTGGAAGACAAAAATACGTTTATTTTTTAAAAAATAAAACCCCCGTGGAGCAATTTTAGTCCACGGGGGCAAATTTATGCTCTAATTACCCTTAATGATGCGTAAGCAGGTGGGAATATACTTGATCGTTGCTAGCTACACCATAAGCCGCAAGAAACTGCTTATCCGACTTCAGGTTCTCTTTTATCCTTCCGGTTGATCCATCATACCTTGAAACCAGTTCACTCCTGATTGAACTGACCATTTCCGCCTTATGATTCCTTAGCTCATAGTCCTTCATTTCTTTGAACTTCCCCTTTAAGGCAGACAGCTGATCAATCAGCTGCTTATTGTACTTTTCCTTTTCAGAGGTTGCAATAAGCTCATTTAACTGCTTTTCCGAACCCGGTATATAATCAAATTTTTCTTTTTTCAGGAAGTCCATAAAACCTGCATAAAGTATATCAGGGCTTATCCTGTTATAATCGTTTCTATTGTGCAAATTCGAATAAACAGTTGCAAACTTAAAGAACAGCCCCCTCGAAGAGAGTTCATTTACCACATTCGATTGCGAATCGTTCGAAACAACTGTATCCGGCTTAATTCCTCCGTAAGCCAGCACAATGCGGTTATGATCAGTCTTATAGCTGCGCTGGACGTCGGAATCAGGATTCGAAAATACTTTGTTATTTTTGGAATAATCAATTTTTTGTATGCACCGGCCGCTGGGTGTATAATACTTTGCAGTGGTTATTTTAAGCGAGGTATTGTATGACAAGGGAATCACGGTCTGCACCAGGCCCTTACCAAATGAATCAGTCCCAAGAATCACACCTCTGTCGTGGTCCTGTATGGCTGCGGCAACAATTTCCGAGGCGGAAGCTGAACCGCTGTCGATTAAGACTACCAGATTGGAATTCCCGTAGACCGGTTCTTCGGTCGACTTATAGCTCTTAAAGTTGGAGCTGTCCCTTCCTTTTACCGTAACTATAAGCTGATTCTGTTTCAGGAATTTCTCACACACATCAACAGCAGCATCCAAAAGCCCGCCAGGGTTGCCCCTGAGGTCCAGGACCACTGAATTAATCTGTTTCCTGTTCTTTAGCTCGGAGAGGTTTCTTTGCACCTCCTCACCTGCCGTTCTGGTAAAGCCGGTAAGCTTCAGGTAAACATTATTGCTCCCTTCAGGTACAAAGTCGGCAAATGAAACGTTCTTAATTTTCACTTCCTCACGCACCAGATTAAAGTTCATCTGGTCGCTGCCGTCCCTTAGAATTGAAAGTTCAACTTCCGTCCCGGGGTCGCCTTTAACAAGAGAGGAAATATCATCAAAGTTCTCCTTAGTAATTTCCTGCTTGTTTATATTTGTAATCACATCACCAATTCTTAAGCCCTGCCGCTGGGCAGAATACCCGTCAATAATATCCACAATTGTCACTTTATCATTACGCAGCCCTATGGAAACACCAATACCTCCGTACTTTCCGCTGGTCAGAAGATCGATGTCGCCTTTCCTTTTTTCATCAATGAATGTTGTGTAGGGATCGAGTGCCGAAAGCATGCCGCTTATTCCCGATAGCATAAATTCTTCAGGGTTTAACTGATCTACATAATTGAATGAAACTTCCTTATATACTTTCCCGAAAACGTCCATGCTCTTGGATATCTGAAAGTATATGTCGGCGTCCCCCTTAAAAAATCCTGAAAATATTACTACCGTTACCGGTATTGCCAGTATTCTTACCCATTTCCACATCTTATCCCGCTCCTTTCATCTCTTCAACCGTTGTTACTTCTTTTATTATCCTCTCGTGAATTTCATCAATCGACATCAGCCCATCTATTCTGATAAACCTTTTTTCCCTCTCCGATAAATAAATATAACCCTGGCGCACCCTTTCATAAAAGCCATTTTTTGAGACTTCAATTCTGTC
The DNA here is from genome assembly GCA_050259615.1 of Syntrophomonadaceae bacterium. GTDB lineage: Bacteria > Bacteroidota > Ignavibacteria > Ignavibacteriales > SURF-24 > JAAXKN01. The sequence continues at coordinate 20,261 of JBLNAZ010000209.1, forward strand.
CAATTCCTCCGATTTCCTGGCTGATTTCCTTCTTTCGGACTCTTCGACGGGAATATCAATAAAGAAAGTTAAATCCGGTGTAGTATTACCTATTGCAAACTGGGTTATATTGTCTACAAACTCCAGAGGGATAGATCTACCGAAACCCTGGTAAGCCGTTGTCGAATCATGGAATCTATCAGAAATTACGTAATAATTCATATTTAAAAAAGGACGAATTATTTCTCTGACAAGCTGCGCTCTGGCAGCAGAGAATAAAAGAATCTCAGTTTCAATAAACATCTTGTCATTTTTTTTGTCAAGCAGTACATCTCTTACTTTTTCAGATATTACGGTGCCGCCCGGCTCCCTGATTATCTTTACGTTTTTATTTTGCTTAACCAGGTAGTTTTCAAGCAAACTTACCTGTGTGGATTTTCCGCAGAAATCAATGCCTTCGAATGTAATAAACATAAATTAATACTTTTTAATTATATATTTTAGTTGGTTTGGTTTTTTATCAATGACCGTTACATAATCCGGGACCTTAACCTCCGGTTCAATTATCCCCAGTGTATCCCTTATTACCTGGTTATAATCAACAAAAGGATGAACGTCCTCACTCTTAAGCTTACCGATAATATTAATGCCGCCCCTTAAAACAACGGTAATGCTGCTGGGAAATACAACCAGATCTTCACCGCGCGGCGTATTCCTTACTTCCACTTCAAGGTTCTCAAGTGTCTTGTCTACAATCTTCTGTACGTCAAATTTTATAACGCAGCTGCCATTGGAATACGTTAAACCCGGAATATTCTGAAGATCAATTCTTTCCAGTATTTTATCGTCCAGGTTATTAAAGCTCCTCTTTATAGTCGGAACTGCTGCAAGGTTCTTCACAATGCTTCCAGGACCATAAACAACAACGGAATCCGGGATCACTTTAATATTTGATACCAGACCGAAATCCTGCTTGAAGCTGATACTTAAATCGGGCCTTATTTTAATCTTCCTTTCAGTAATCCTTTCCAGGCTGACAGAAAGAAAATCAGGGTAAAGGTCGAAGAGCTGAATTCCTGAGGAAAGCCATGCATTTTCACCCAGAGCATTTCTGAGATTAATGTTTTTCGACTGGCTGTCCCGCCCCGCAGAAACATTGTACTCCAGGTTATTGCTGAGAATCAAAGAGGCTAAACGCCACCCCTCGCCTTTAATTCTCAGGTTTACTTCTGAAATTGACATGCGGGAAGCTGCAAAACCTTTGGGAAGATTTGTAAGGCGTACCGGTACAGTGATGGTTGTAAAGTACGAATTGGAAAGTGTAACAGAACCCCACAGTATAAAAGAAAACAAAACGGCCAGGATGATCGAGAAAACTTTTTTATTTACTTTCAGCATCGATTTTCTTTAGAATAATTCAAAAGTAAGTGTGTAAATTCTGTTTAGGGAAAAAACAACCGGCAAAAAATGATTATTAATACAATAATAATCAATAAATGGGTGGCAGTAAATATAATTTCAAATAAATATAAAAAAAACTCCACAACAGCTTGTGGAGTTTTCAACTAAAAATTATTCAGCATTAAAAACTATTTGAGCTTTCTGAAGTAGTCCAGAAGAACCTGCTTGTTAGCTTTCGAAATCTCTCTTCCCCTGATCGGGAATTGAGCGAGGCCTCTGGCAAGACTCCTTAACCTGTGTACATTCATCAGCTCCAGCTCTGCAAGGTTAATGTTCTTAATGTCAAGAATTTCAATTTCGCCGCCCTCTTCAGAATCAACCCCGGAATCTTCGGGATCTTCATCATCTTCGCCGGGATTACCTGAAGAATCTTTACCGGAATTGTCAGAGCCAGCCTTAACAGAATTATCATACAAGATATCATCCAGCTGATCGTCAGGACGAGGAATTATGTGCACCGACACAAGTTGTCCCACCCTCTGTGCAGCAGCAGCACCTGCATCTAAAGCAGATCTCACGGCTGCAACTTCTCCTGTTATCTTAATGGTAACAAGAGCAGCTGTAATTTTTTCCTTACTGATAATTGTAACATCTGCTGCCTTAGCCATAGCATCGGCAGCTTCAATTGCTCCTACAAGTCCTTTTGTTTCAATAAGGCCAAGTGCTAGCTGCATATAATTTTATACTTTTGGTCTTTTAGGAAGGATGAGTTCCACATCGGCGTGAGGACGCGGAATGACATGCACAGAAACCAATTCGCCTACTCTCTGAGCTGCTGCAGCTCCGGCATCTGTGGCTGCCTTTACAGCACCAACATCACCTCTAACCATAACGGTAACATAACCGCCGCCAATGGTCTCTTTGCCGATTAATTCTACTTTGGCTGCCTTAACCATGGCATCGGCAGCTTCCACTGCACCAACCAAACCTTTGGTTTCTATCATTCCAAGTGCATCAAGTGTCATAAAGTGCTCCTAATTTCGTTTAATTGTAGCATCGAAAATAATTTATAAAGGAATAAATGTCAAGGAGTTACAGGGCCTAATTTCTAAATTTAGAAAAATTAAAAAAATCGGCATTCTTTGCTGAAATTCCCATTTTCTTCATCAGAGAACCTTCCATGCCTTAATTTCAGGCATTTCTGGCGGTTTCATCCAGATAATCCTGCAATATTATTGACGCGGCATTCTTATCCAGCAGCCCTTTATCCCTTCTTTTCTTTTTACTTGTCACGCTTTCAATAACGCGCTCTTTGGCAATTGCAGAAGTATATCTTTCATCTCTTAATTTAACAACAAGGCCGCTCAGACTCTCAAGCTCTGTCTTAAATTTCTCCACCGTTTCGGTAATGTCAGTCTTAGCCCCGTTTTCTTTTAACGGATAGCCTAAAATTATGAGACTTACATTGCTCTCCTTAATAATATTCAGAAGATTTGTCCTGAAATTACTGTCATTCAGAATAGTCTTAAACGGGTAGGCAAATATTCTTAAAGGATCGCAAAGCGCAAGGCCCACTCTTTTTTCTCCATAGTCAATTGCCATAATCCTTTGCGGATCCTGAGAATACAGACTCATAAAACTCTTTTTAATTTAACAAAATGTAAACTTATACAAGGTTTGTACTGTCAAAACGCTCTACAGTATAAATCCCTTTATTCTTCTTTAGTCTTTCAATAATTCTGGACAAGTGCTCCAGATTCTTCACGTAAAGCGTTATCGTCCCCTTAAACATTGAATTATTCGCAACAATGTTTACAGACTTGATATTGGTATTTTGATATGAAGTAATGCTGTGAGAAATATCCTTTAGTATGCCTGGAACGTCCTCACCTACTATTGTCAGTCCGGCTACAAAAAGATTGCTGTCAACCGTAGGCCACTGTACAGGAACAAGCCTGTTCTCCCCTCTTTTTACTATATTTATCAGGTCGTCACAGGTCTTTCTATGGATTTTTATCCCCTCTCCTATAGTGATATAACCCACAATAGGATCTCCCGGAATAGGGTTGCAGCACTTTGCAAAGCTGTACATTACGTTTTCACTTTTTCCATCAACAAGAATTCCGCCCAGGTCAGTTCTGGCAATATTGGCAAAGCTGTCAAATTCCATCTCTGAGATGCTCTCTTTGGTTTCCTTATCCTTCTTGGGCGACAATACTTCATCCAGATTGACTTTTTCCTGGGCAATTGCCTTGTAAAGCTGCCCGGATCCGTCAAATTTCAAACTTTTGGCCAGTTTTATCGTATCGTCTGAACTAAAGGAGAGTTTCAGTTTCCTGACTTTCTTCTCCCAGAGTTCCTTGCCCGACTGCATGAGCTGCTCTTCTTCCTTATTGATCCACCTTCTTATGGCAGCCTTGGCTTTATGCGTCGTAACAAACATTCCCCAGCTCCTGTTAGGATGCTGGTTCTTGGAGGTGATAATTTCAAGCTGATCGCCGCTGTGCAAAATTGTATCCAGCGGAACAATCTTGCCGTTAACTTTTGCTCCAATGCAGTGGTAACCAACTTTGCTATGGATTTCAAAAGCAAAGTCCACCGGTGTCGAGTTTACAGGAAGCCTTCTTAAATCCCCTTTCGGTGTAAAAACATAAATTTCATCCTGGTAGAGATTCAGCTTAAAGCTGGCCAGTATTTCCTTGCTGGCTTCATCTTTTGAAGCGTTCTCAAAAACATCCCTTATCCAGTTTACCCACTCTTCCAGCTCAGAATCGGAAGTAAATTTATTTTCCTTGTATTTCCAGTGCGCCGCCACACCTTTTTCAGCCACTTCATGCATTTTCCTGGTGCGTATCTGGACTTCAACAAGCTTTCCTTCAGGACCAATTACAGTGGTATGTATAGACTGATAGTTATTTGTCTTTGGTATGGAAACATAATCCTTAAATCGGTCAGGTACAGGTATATAGATCTGGTTTATGATACCAAGCACATAATAACATTCATTGGAGTCGTTGCTTTCAAGAATAATTCTGACGGCAAAAAGGTCATAAATCTCTTCAAAAGGTTTGTTCCTTTTTATCATTTTCCTGTAAATGCTGTACAGGTGCTTGGGCCTTCCGCTGACCTCGAATTTTAAGCCGTGCTCTTTGAGCTTTTCAGCAATAGGAGAATTAAACTTATTTATGTAATTTTCCCTTTCGCGCCTTTTATTCTTGATCTTGCGCGCAAGGTCGTCATAAGCCTCTTTATTCAGGTATTTGAACGACAGGTCCTCCAGCTCCCACTTCACGCGGGCCAGACCGAATCTGTGCGCAAAAGGAGCATAAATTTCGAGGGTTTCACTCGCAATTCGTCTCTGCTTTTCCGGGTTTACAAATTCCAGTGTACGCATATTATGCAGACGGTCGGCAAATTTAACAAGTATTACCCTGACGTCCTTAACCATTGAAAGGAGCATTTTACGGTAGTTCTCGGCCTGTGTAATATCCTGCCCTTTAAAGACGCCGCCCATTTTTGTCACACCGTCAACAATTTCGGCAACTTCTTTACCGAATTCCTTTACAATAAAAGAAATGTCTATATCGGTATCTTCCACTACGTCGTGCAGAAGAGCGCTTATGACTGAGATGTCATCTAAAGGGATCTCCTTTGCAACAATCATTGCAACTTCATAAGGATGGTTAAAATATGGCTCTCCCGATGCCCTGAAATCGTTCTTATGGGCTTCATAGCTCAGCTCAAATGCTTTTTTCAGCATCGCCTCATCTACGCTCGGAAGATTGTGCCTGCAGGTTTCCAGCAGATCTTCAAAAATCCGTTTGTTTTTTGTAACTCCTAAGGCCATATTTATCCTAAATTCAAGCTTAATTTAAGGGTTTTTTCTTAAAAATCAACTTCTTTTTGGGGCTCACAAAAATAAACAATTCTACTGCTGCATTAGTTCTTCTTTGAATTTCCTGACCCTATCCATCCGGTCATCGAGCTTGTCCTTAACGTATTCAGAAAGCTGGGAAGCGGAGAGAATTTCATTGCACATTATTAATGCTTTTTTGTCGTCTCCGGTCTCATGATAAAGTACTGCAAGTCTGTTCTTCAGAATAATTTCGTTATAATGATTGTTATTGGCCTGATCTGTAAAGGACTTCAGCAGCAGTGTAAACACCTCAATTGCCCTGGGCTTGTTTATCCTTTGATAAGCCTGCCCCAGTCCCCACCTGAACGATCTGTTCTCAGGGTATTCCCTTAATACACTTTCAGCCAGTTTAACGGCATTCTGATAATCTTTCTGATTCAGGTATATCCATAAAAGAGAATTCTGAGCCAGTACGTAATTATACGTCTTTTTTGAAAGTGCATGCTTCAGGTAATTAACACCTAATTCCTTTTCATCATTTACAAACGGAAGCCACCTCAAAAATTCGGTCTTTGCACTTTTCCAGTACTTGTATGAACCTATTGCAATGTACGCTTCGTAAAACGATGAATCAAGTTTCAGGCATTTTTCAAATTTCGAAACCGAGGAAAGTCCGCTTGAAAATGCAGAAATATAGTCCTTGTTCAGGGCCTTGTAATAAGCGTAATATCCCTTCTCAAGAGCCGCGAAGTACTGATTCCACGCGCTGTTTTCGTTCTTGGATAGGAGCCTGTCTATCTGCTTTTCCGCCTGATTGAACCTGGAACTAATAAACCCCTCGTCAAATGCTTCCCCGTTATCTACAGCCAGAGCAATCTTATTGGCTGCAAGATAGATATTGCCGAACGGTAAATCCGGATAGTTCGCATTTAGTTTTAAGAACATCTGTTCGGCTTCATCATAATCCCTGGACATAATCTTATTTATGCCTTTTTTAAGCAGATTGTCTACCTTTAAATCAGGATACTGCTGGCAGAAAAGCGGTCCTGCCAGGAGCAGAACCAACAGCCAAATTCTATAAAGTGCCAAACGTCCTGTCACCGGCATCTCCTAATCCTGGAAGAATATAACCCTTGTCGTTTAAGGTCCTGTCCAACGCCGCAGAGTATATTTTTACATCGGGGTGCGCACTTTCAATCTTCTTAATCCCTTGCGGGGAAGCCACAAGGCAAGCAAAAATGCATTCACCAGCGCCTCTTTTCTTTAAGAAATTCAGCGCAGCGGCACCGCTTCCTCCTGTTGCAAGCATCGGATCCAGAAGAATTACCTTTGCTATGTCGATGTTCTTGGGAGTCTTGTAATAATAGTCCACCGGCTCTAAGGTTACTTCGTTTCTCTGTATTCCGATATGCCCCACCTTGGCTTCGGGAATTATTTCCAGAAATGCATTTACCATGCTGAGGCCTGCTCTTAAGACAGGAACAAGTACAATATCCTGAGCCAGTTTATAACCATCTGTTTTTTCAAGAGGTGTTTCGATCTCAAAAGTATCTACTTTGAAGCTCTTACTGATTTCAAAAGCAAGTATTGAGGATACCCTTCTCAAAGCTATTCTGAAATTATTCTGGTCTGTATCTTTGTCTCTTAAGATCGTAAGATCCCTTTTTATCAGCGGATGATCGACCAGATTAAAATTATTAAATTCCTGCATATATAGAATAAATCCTTAAATTGTATTTTCGTTGTCACAAGTTACCGAAATTATTTATTTAATGAAAAAGATAAGTAAAACAGGTTATATTCCCTTTTTCAGCTCCTTTTACTCATCTGAAGCTTCTTTTTCATCAGTAACACTGCCGCCTTTTCTGCTTCCTTCATAAAGTTCAAACTCCAGAAGACGGCAGTCAATTTTTCCGTTAAAGAAAGGGATCCTGCGTTTAGTCCTCAGACCAATTTTTTTTGCAAGGTTAAGGTTTCCTGTAAATACATAACCGCTGTATCCCATGCACTTCTGCTTAAAAAAGTCCCCGATGCCCTTATAAATTACTTCCAGCTCCCTTTCCTCTCCAAGCCTTTCGCCGTATTCGGGATTTAAGAGAACTTTGCCTCCTCCAATAGGAACCTCGGTTTCGCGGAAATCGCATACTTTGAATTCAATCAGATGATCAACACCTGCAGTCTTTGCATTCTGAATGGATGCCTTGACCGCTTCTTTGCTGAGATCAGTGGCAATTATCTTCCCCTCCAGGCGCTTGCGCCCCTGGAGCCTGGCTTCCTGCCTTACTTTATTCCAGACTTCCTTGTCGTAACCCTTCAGATGCATAAATGCATAATCGGTTCTTAAGAGTCCAGGAGCCTTGTTTAATCCCATAAGAGCAGCTTCAATTGCAAGGGTCCCGCTTCCGCACATCGGGTTTACAAAATTCCCCTCTCCTTTCCATCCCGACGCAATTAAAACAGCCGAGGCCAGTGCTTCCTGCATTGGAGCCTTATAAGGAATTTTTCTGTAATTTCTTTTTGTAAGTGTTACGCCTGAGGTATCAAAGAAAACCGAACAGTGATTCTTTACCCAGTAGAAATATATTGTAACGCCTATTCTTTCAGATCCTGAATCCGGACGGACGCCAAACTTATCCCTGAAGCGGTCAACAATTGCGTCTTTGGCCTTTAGATTTGGAAACCTTGTATCCTTGACGGATGGATGCTCGGCATATGAAGATATGCTGATGTATCCGTTTTTTTCAATGTAGTCTTCCCACTGAATCCCTTTGAACCCTTTATAGAGCGCATCAGGTGTTGCGGCCGCAAACTCTTCCAGAAAGAAAAGCACCCTGTGGCCCGTTCGGATAAAAAGGTTAAGCCTCATGGTATCTTCAAAAGTCCCCTCGGTTTCCACGAAAGTCTCAGACTCAGATACTACAGGGTAGCCGAGCTGAATAATTTCCTCTTTAAGTATGGGCGCTATCCTCTGCGGGCAGCTTACTAATATTTTTCTTTTTTCCTGAAGTATAGACATAAATATTTCTCTCGCTAAAATTAAACCCGTTATATTAGGGGCTTTTTAATTTTTAATAATTAATTTTTATCATCATGACGCTGCCGTCCATGGTAGTTACAATAACATTTCTCCTGTCCAAAACCGCAATATTATTTACTAATGCCGGACCTGTGCGGTAAGCCCGGATGGTTTCACCGGTTTTTCCTTCAAGCGCATAAATAAAACCGTTTTTAGTCCCAAAGAATACAACCCCGCTTTTTTCAACCGGCATATTTGGATCAATATCATATCCGAACTTAACGTTTGAAACCCACTGTGCCGTAAAGCTGTTATTTGAGGCTGAAACTGAGATCACTGTGTCAGTCATGCATCTTGCGTAAATGGATTTTCCGTCCTCCGAGATCCCGATGGATTCACGCACCTGGTATCTGTTAGTCCTCCAGACTTCTTTTCCTGTAGCGGCATCAATAGCAGTCATATACCTGTCCGGGGCAACTATAAAAATTTTCCCCATTGAGGCTACAGGATAGCATGCCGAAGGAGAATAAAGGACTTCATCCTTTCCGTTATTCCACTTCCAGAGAAGTTTTCCCGTCTTAATCTCCAGAGCATAGAGATATGAATCCCAGGCCCCGAAGATCACCTTATCCTGGTAAATAAGAGGCTTAGCCTCAACAAAACCCTGCACATTATTAAATTCCCACAATAGTTTTCCTGTAGAAAGACTTAAAGCCCTGAACTTATGGTCGCTGCTTCCGATATAAACTATTTCCTTTGAAATAACCGGAGCGGCAACAACAGCTGCGCCGGTTTTAAATTTCCAGATAAGTTTTCCATTCTTCAGATTAAGGCAGTAAACATTACTGTCGCATGAACCGAAAACAACCCTGTTTCCTGAAATTTCAGGAGATGAGTAAACTGCGCCCTTGGTCTTAAAATCCCATATGGCTGAACCATTTTTCACCGAAAGCGCAAATACTTTTCCGCTCGTATTTCCAGCTACTGCAATATCTTTCGAAACGGCCGGAGCTGAAGCAATAGTGTAGCCGGTCTCTTTCCTCCACACAAGTTTCGTGTCAGCGTATACACTGTTTATTGAAAAATCCGGACGCCCGTATTTTGTGGTATCAGCCAGGTAGTTAACTCTTTCAAGAGATATTCTGTTCCAAACGGGCAGTGTATTTCCTCCAGGAGTGCGTTCACTAAAACGCATGCTGTCACCTTCAACTTCAACCAGATTATATCCTCCCCAACTTTTGCCTGCCCTCAGGTTCGAACGCCCCATTATACCTTTGACACCTTCAAAATTAAGCTTCCTGTTTGCATGCCCGTGGCCGACCAGAATGCATTTAACGTTATACGGTTTTATCCTGTTCAGGAGTTCGTACCAGTTGTCGATCTGGGAATCGACCGGATAATGCGTAACAATTACAACAGGCTCCTCTTTACTAATGCCGGCTAGCGTCGAATCCATCCAGCGCAGATCCTCCGGTGCAAAGTGTCCGTCCGCCATTCTCATTAAAGGTCCTTCGTGCAGCCCGATAAACAGAATTCCTGAATAACGGAATACGAAACGGTCCTTTCCCCAGAGCCTGATAAAATCGGTTGCTCCTGATTCCGACCACTTTGTATCATGATTGCCTGGAATTATATAATAAGGTTTTTTCAGCCGATCCAAAATAGATTTTGCCAGGCGCAAATCGCTTCCCTTCCCGGTTTGTGTGATGTCCCCGGAGACGATCGTGAAATCCACCTCATGGCGGTTATTTATATCATCTACCGATCTTTTTAAGTCCTCTTCTCCCGCAGCGCTGCCTACGTGTAAATCGCTGAGCCAGGCAAAATGAAAAGGCTTTACCTGCGCAAAGCCCGTGGTAAAAATAAATAACAGCAATACTGGCAGTAATTTTGTCTTCACTTTTTTCTTTCAGAATTGTTCAATAATATATTTTTAATAATTTTCTTCGATCGGAAGCCCCTCAATTTTCATGATCTTGAGCGCATTTGTTGTAGGACATGGGCCTTCGCGGAGCAGGTAATCAAATGTCATGAGGTTTTCAGTGACACTCTCCCTGAAGTGATAATTCCTGGCCGAATGGATCTCATCGGCAATTTTTGTAAGCTCCAGGTCATGAGTTGTAATGGCACCGAACCCGTTTTTACCTACTAAAGCCCTTATGAAAGACCTGCTCCCGATGAGTCTTTCCACATTGTTTGTTCCCTTAAAAATCTCGTCAATCAGAAAGAAAACCGGCAAATCTCCCTCATTTTCCAGAAGCAGCAATAATGTTTTAAGTCTTTTTACTTCCGCATAAAAGTACGAAATGCCGTCTGTTACTGAATCACTGACTTTAATGCAGGTAAAGAGTCTTGATAGCCTTAGCTCCATTCTTAAGGCGTCTACAGGGGCCCCTGCGAGCGCCAGGGCGGTGTTTATTCCCATAGTCCTGAGGAATGTGCTTTTACCCGACATATTTGATCCTGTAATAAGGTTAATCCGGTTTTCCCGACCCAGCACAAAGCTATTACGTACCTTCTGGCTTTCCGGAATAAGCGGATGCCCCATTTTCTCTGCGCTTAAAAAAGAATCCTTAGCGCTTTCATGATCCAGTATGGACGGAAAGGTATAGCCGGGGTTAAGGTAAGCAAAATTGGCAACGGATGAGAGAGCCTCAAGCTTGTGCCACACACTGAGCCACTCCGGCAGAATTAATGCTATTCTTTTTTTCAGCCTGCTAAGTTCGATTGCCATAAAGTAATCCAGCGGCGTAATCATAATTATTATAAACCAGATTAACGGATTACCCCGGAACTGCATGGTATAAATAATCCGGTTTATCTTTTTCATTGCAGCAGAAGGGCTGTCCTCCGGGTTTAGAAATGGTCTGCATAACTCTTTAAGTCTTGGACATTTTGAAAATTTATTTGTTTCCACCGTGCGGAATATCCGGCTCAGACTCCCAAGCTCTTTTTTTAATATGTCAGTTTCATCGGGAATGTCTTCCACATTTTTTTGATTCATGTAGTAAACTGAAAGATAAAGCAGAGTGGTAATAGGCCAGTAAGCAGGAATAACATTCAGCATATAAAGAGCAATTAAGAGAATATTTACCAGTGCCAGAACAGCAAGCAATAAAGTCAGGCGTTTAAGCTTTTTTTCCTTTCCTGCTCCCTCATTATTTAACCATGAAAGCAATCTGCTTCCTCCGGAAGGTTTTCCGGAAAGTAAGGCCGATATAATTAAATTATCCCTGAACTTAACCTGCGGAATCAGTTCTTTTATCAGCTCCTGCTTTTCATAAATCTTCTTACCGGAAAGTTCAGGCTCATTTAACCACTGCCTTAAAATGCCGCTCCCTTCTCTGGAAGTGGCTGTGTCAATTAGCAAATGCAGCGATTCTTCTCCCAAAAGGTTAAGATCATTTTCCTTAAAGTCGGGCTTAAACGCGGCTGAAGAGTAACTTGCAATATTCTTCCAGTCAAGCTTTAGTCTTGCAAGGTTCGACTGTTTTACCCATAAAACCAGCTTATAATATTTAAGCCTCCCAAGAACTTTACTGTGCTGAACCGATAGTAAAAGAAGCCCCGCCAGGCAGACAAAAAACGTAACTGCCGAGGCGGCACCCTGTTTCAGTATATAAAGCAGAAGGCTCCCCGCTATTCCGCCAAGGAATACTGAAAGCCGGCAATATGAAAACCGCCTGTCAATTGCCAGGAGCCGTGTAATCATTTTACCTAGTCTAAGTTCTATATTTTTCAGTTCTTTCAGCCTGGAAAGCCGGTTGTTCGGGTTCATAACAGATCTCAAATTTTAGCTATAAATATAAGTTAATTTATGTGAATCGGATAGCTTTATACAATGTTTTTTACACATTCAAAGTCATTTTATTTAACATTGACAAATTATATAAAAAAGCTATTATTTATTGGAGACCTATAACATAAGACTCGTTTTTGAGATAGTCCTTTTATGTGACACAGCATACTCCATAAGAGGCGGATGGTGAATTGTTTCTGTTTGAAATGATACTTTAATTAATTATGTACAATTAACAACAGGAGTACAACATGATTTGGGCTATTATCGGAATTTTGTTTGTGCTTTGGCTGCTGGGACTTATCCTCAAAGTAACAGCTGGTGGATTAATTCATTTGCTACTGGTAGTAGCTGTAATAATTGCGCTAGTAAGACTATTCAGCGGACGTCGGGTATTGTAGGTTTAGGACTATTGCTTAGTTAAATCAATGTTTTTAGAGGAAAAAAGGCTCTGTTATATAATGCACAAAGGAGGCAGAATGAAAAACTATCATTTATTATCCGCAAGTACTATTACCGGCGATGATGTAAAGAATACTATGGGTGAGGATCTCGGAAAAATAGAAGAAATCATGATCGATGTTAATTCAGGCAGAATTGCATATGTGGTTTTGTCCTTCGGTGGATTTCTTGGTATTGGCGACAAGTACTTTGCAATTCCCTGGGAATCATTAAGGCTCTCTACAGAAGAACATGCATTCTATCTGGATGTTCCGAAGGAAAAACTGGAGAATGCCCCCGGTTTTGACAAGGATAACTGGCCCGATAACCCGGATCAGCAGTTTGTATCCGATATTTACAGCTATTACGGTTACCGTCCTTACTGGGATATTGAATAGACTATTCTCGTAAAGAAAGTTAAGAGCAGAAATTTTAGAGTATTACATCTTTCTGCTCTTAACTCTTTTTTTTCTGATTTTTCACAATTTATGAGTCACATGAGCCTTTTTTGGCTTCATGGTACTCTTGTATCTATGTCGTTAAAATGTTATATTTGAAAACAATTTATTGCTGCACCCGTAGCTCAACTGGATAGAGCATCTGACTACGGATCAGAAGGTTTGGGGTTCGAATCCCTACGGGTGTACAAAATGATCCTGCGTTTTCTATAAAAAAACGCAGGATTTATTTTTTTAAACCGGGAGTATGAAATGTTATTTTCTGAAGAGATTTACAGATTCATGTACGCCGCCTTAAGCGAAGCTGAAAAGGCACTGGAAGATAATGAAGTCCCCATTGGTGCTGTAGTGGTTTATAAAAACAAGATCATCGGCCGCGGCTATAATCAGACAGAAAGGCTGAAAGACCCTACTGCTCATGCCGAAATTCTTGCAATTACATCCGCGGCAAATTACCTGCAGGATTGGCACCTTAATGAATGCGACATTTACGTTAACGTGGAGCCTTGCGTAATGTGTACCGGAGCCATGATTGCTGCACGCATTAATTCACTTTACTTCTCTGTTTTTGAACCCAAATACGGAGCCTGCGGCTCACTGTATAATATTGCCGAAGATGGAAGACTGAACCATAAAATTAAAGTTTATTCGGGTATTTATGCCGAAGAAAGCCAAAAAATTATGAAAGAATTCTTTCTTAAGAAAAGATCTTCCAATAATTAACCACTATTTTATTGTATTATATATTTTCTTTGTAGTAGATTATATTAGCAAATAAATAAATTTCAGGATAATAAAATGCGAATAGTTATTTTCGGGGCTCCCGGAGTTGGAAAAGGAACCCAGGCCCATATAATATCTGAAAAACTCGGGATTCCTCATATCTCGACCGGCGATATTCTAAGAAACGCTATAAAAAATGAAACTGCTTTAGGACTAGAAGCTAAAAAAATTGTTGAAAGCGGCAATCTCGTGCCTGACGATATTATGGCGGGAATTGTTAAAGATGCCCTGTCTGATAAATCCTGCGCTAAGGGGTTCATACTGGACGGATATCCCAGAACTCTCGACCAGGCTAAACTTCTGGATGAAATCCTTAAGACTTTGCCTCCCGATAGTGAATACTTTCTGGCCATTGACGTTGATGATGAAGTTATCGTTCAAAGACTCACCAACCGCCTGACATGCAAAGTATGCGGCAACATCTTTAATATCAGCGACCTTAAAGACTTAAAGGTATGCCCGAAATGCAGCGGAGTTGACAGCTTTTTTAAGAGAAAAGATGATGATGAAAGTGTTATCAGGCAGAGGCTGAAAGTTTTTCACTCAACCACAAAACCGGTTCTCGACTATTATTCGGGTCAGGGCAGGCTTAAGTTTGTTGATGGAACTTTACCTGTGGACAAGGTTGCTGAGGAACTTCTTGCTGAACTGAGCGCTGAGTAATAAATATTAAATGCCTCACGGCCAGCTTCGAAAGCTGGCCGGATGCAAAAAACTTAAAAACACCGTCTTAAGAATTTACCGCATTACTTTTCTGTTTTAATGTAACCTTTACTGCCCTGCCGCCTTGAAGCTTTATTATTCCGGCATTGTGTTTTCTGACCAGGTCATAATTGTGAGTGGCAAAAACAACTGAGTTCCCGCGGGAATTAATTTTCTTAAAAAGCTCCATTATTTCAAGCGACGTCTCAGGGTCGAGATTCCCCGTGGGTTCATCTGCCAGAATCAGCTGTGGATCATTTATAATTGCACGTGCAATTGAAACCCTCTGCTGTTCTCCGCCGGAGAGTTCGTAAGGCATGCTCATCTGCTTATGCGACAGGCCCACCTCAGCCAGCGCTTTGAAAACCTTCTTTTTTATCTGTTTATGCGGCGTCCCGGTTACCTCAAGGATAAATGCCAGGTTATCGTATACATTCCTGTCCATAAGAAGCCTGAAATCCTGGAATACAATTCCGATCTTTCGCCTTAAATCAGGCAGATATTTGGGCTTCAGAGTTGATGAGTCAAATTCATTGAACCGGACATTGCCGCTATCAGGCCTGATGTTCATATAAATCAGCTGCAGGAAGGTACTTTTTCCGGCACCGCTCTTTCCGATGAGAAACGTGAACTCCCCTTCATCCAGCCTGAAATTTAAGTTTTCAAATACGGGCTGTCTGGAATAGCCAAAGGAAACGTTATTAAAAACCAGCATACATTTTACTTTACTTTTAATGCTACAAACTGAGCTCTTTCGGCATTCATATCTGCGTCGGCAAAAGAAAACGCATTGAAGCATTCTTTTATTAAAAATCCGTTCTGCGCCAGAAGTTCAAAATAAACTTCCAGAGGGAAAATTTTCTGTTTGTGAATTTCTGTAAAAACAGTCCCATTAGCAAGCGTAATGTCAAATATATTGGTGTGTATTCTTCTGTCTTTGTCATAGCTGCTTTTCTGAAGATACCTGATCCCTTTGTAGGTCCCCTTTCTGTTCAGATACCTGATATTCTTAAGGCTGTTTGTCTCGAGGCTTACGTCGAATGAAAAAACACCTCCCATCTTAAGAGAAGTGTTTACCTCCCTGAAAAACTGATTAATGGATTTCCTCGTCAGCAGGTAATTTACGCTGTCAAAGGCAGAGACAATAAGGTCAAAGTTTTTCTTAAATGGCAAGGCCAGCATGTTGCAGCAGACCATTTTAAGATCTGGCTCTTCCGACTGCAGCAGCATCTCAAAAGAGAGGTCGGAAACTATTACGTCTTCGTAGTATTGCTTTAACCTGGAGGAAAGTTTGCAGTTGCCTCCGGCCACTTCAAGCACTCCGGCATCCAATGGCAGATAATCCTTTGTCAGCATGTAATAATATTCTGCCCATTCATCATAGCTTATAAAACGCATCAGGTGGGAATAAATTTCTGCTATCAGTTTATAAGGTTTTACTTCTTCAGCCATTTTGCCTCTTGCGGTTTTGAACTATCTTCCTGGCCCACAGAAATGCTTCCATGAGGCTGCTTTCATCAGCAATGTATTTGCCTGCAATATCAAATGCAGTCCCATGGTCCGGAGAGGTCCTTACAACCTGAAGACCGGCTGTAAAGTTGACTCCTGAAGTGAAGTTCAAAAGCTTAAACGGGATAAGAACCTGGTCGTGATACATCCCGATTACTATGTCGTACTTTGTGTACAGCTTATTTGCAAAGAAGGCATCGGGCACAAAAGGCCCCGAAAGGAGGTCGCTGAACCCCGAAGTCTTTATTGCAGGCGTAATAATCTCTGTTTCTTCTGCCCCAATTCTGCCGTTTTCACCTGCATGCGGATTCAGCCCCAGTACGGCTACTTTTGGATACTGAATATTAAAATCATTCCTTAATGAGGCAACTGCAACTCTTAGCGTGCTGAGAATGCGGTTGGCAGTAATTAACCTTGGAACCTTCTTTAACGGTTCATGAATTGTAACCAGTGCACATTTCATTTTTGGGGACAAAAACATCATCACGAAATCTTTTACACCGCTCCATTCGGCATACATTTCTGTATGCCCCGGGAATCCGATCCCTGCCATGCCAAGGGCTTCTTTGGATATCGGAGCCGTTATAATGGCCTCAGCAAGCCCTCTGGAAGCAATTTCAAATGACTCCCTGATTGCCCTATAACTCACAAACCCTGAGGCAGCACTCGGCTTTCCAGGCTCCTGATTGAGTCTTCCTTCCTGGATATTAATTACTTCAACCTGAGGTTTCCTGCGCCCTTGATCCGGAGCCCTGTTATTTAAGATCTCATAGTCAAAAGCCGGGGGAATATTTTCAGATATCCTTTCAAAAACTTCAGCAGGACACAAGTAGTATACCTTAGCATTGCCGGCGTTAAAAATACTGTTCAGTGTCTTCTGAACAATCTCAGGACCTATGCCGTTAATATCGCCGCAGGTAAAGACAAATTTATTCATAATTTCCCGCTTAGAATAAAATTCCCGAGGCCCGATTTATCTACAAATACGAACTGCCGCTCCGGCGATTCATATACCCAGACTTCCCGCACATCTTTCGAATCCCTGTAGATTCTTTCAACGGACTTGGGTTTTCCGAATCTAATGTAGACCATTCCCCTGTCTGTTTCTGCGCCGTCGGGATTACTTATGAGTGAAAAGCTGTTTAATGCATAATCAACTCTTTGATAAAATTCCGCCATCAGTTCGTTATAAGCTGTATTGGGGGTAGGGTCAAATTTCTTCCAATAATTTATAAGCTGTGCGTAGTCCATAGAGCCCGAGGCTTTCCCCTTTTTAGCCGTTTCATTCTCCCCGTCCATGTTCTTAAGGACTTTTACCGCATACTCAAGATTGTTCAGCGAACGGGGTTTGTTGTACCAGATGACTGAACGGCTGAAAACAGTTTTTTCCTTCTTACCTTTCGTCAGTGTTATTTTGAGTGTTCCTTCCTGCAGCTTTTCGTTGAACTTTGGAAGTATAAAGTTGCGCGTCGGCTTGCCTTGGTGGCTAAAACCGGCAAGAATACTTTCCTTATCCTGACTGAATGACAGCGAAGCAACAAAGGAGCTCTTAATTGAATCTTTAACTATCAGAGAATCGTTATTTTTTAATTCGACATAAATTGAAGAAATATTCGTATCGGTTACCGGGATAAGCATATCATATGTCTCAGGTGAAAACGGTACATTCCCGTCAAAGCCTGCAAACACCCGGCTCTGTGCACCTTTCCCGTCCGTTGGATCCTCTTTTAAGACTATTGGCATAAGCGCCCACTTTTCCTCCGGAGGATTTACCTTAAGATCAAACCGGGGAAGGACATGCTCACTGCTGTTATTATAGTCAAATATAACGGGCACCACCTTGTAGTTTCCATATGGAAGCGTCAATTTAACCATACCCTGAATATATTTGCTGTCGGAATTTGTTTCTTCAAAATCCTTAACCGCGAACTCATTGTCGTCAATCTCCCTGTATACTTTTCCCGTCAGGGAATCCGTAGCTTCAATACTCAGGCTGAAATGTGAGGTAAAAATATCCTTATCCTTAACAAATACAAGCCTGTTGCAGGTGGTCTGATATGTTATATAACATTCGGAATTTTTTAGCGAAGGAATTACCATAGTATCAAAGAATACTCCTTTCGTCTGAGCCGGGGCCTGCTTTGAAGGCTGTGCGAAAGTAACGATACTTTGGACGATGAGACAGAATAATAAGATTATTTTCATATTTATCCTTTTGAAGGGCAATATAAATGTGACGTTCTTCTAAGATAACAAAAAGCCGGATCAAAGGGCAAATACCTGCTCCCGCTAATCCGGCTTACAAAAGAACTTTAATCAACAGATCAGCTGTTCATATTGTTTATAAATTCTTTATTGTTTTTTGTTCCCTTTAATTTCTCCAGAAGGAATTCCATTGTCTCAATCGAATCAAAATCGCTTAAGATTTTTCTGAGAATCCAGATCTTATTCAATTCTTCTTCTTTTAAGAGGAGCTCTTCTTTTCTTGTACCCGACTTATTGATATCGATTGCGGGGAAGATTCTTCTGTCGCTCAAGTCACGGCTTAAGACGAGTTCCATGTTGCCGGTTCCCTTGAATTCCTCGAAGATTACCTCGTCCATTCTGCTTCCGGTCTCGATCAGGGCTGTAGCAATAATTGTAAGGCTTCCTCCGTCTTCAGTATTTCTTGCTGAACCGAAGAAACGTTTTGGCTTGTGAAGAGCATTTGCGTCAACACCGCCTGAGAGTATTCTGCCGCTATGCGGAGCAACTGTATTGTGTGCTCTTGCAAGCCTTGTAATACTATCGAGCAGAATAACCACGTCCATATTGGCTTCAACCATTCTCTTAGCCTTTTCGATAACCATGTTGGCTACCTGTACGTGACGTTCTGCCGGCTCATCAAAGGTTGAGCTGATAACTTCAGCCTGAACTGACCTCTGCATGTCTGTAACTTCTTCCGGTCTTTCATCAATTAAAAGCATGATAAGTCTTACTTCGGGATGGTTACGTGAAATTGAGTTGGCAAGTTTCTGCAGCAGGATAGTTTTACCGCTCTTTGGGGGTGAAACAATCAGCCCTCTTTGACCCTTTCCGATAGGTGCTAGTATGTCCATTATTCTCATTGAGTATTCACCGGGAGCAGATTCAAGTACCAGTTTTTTGGTCGGATAAAGAGGCGTCAGGTTATCAAAAAGTGTTCTTTCTCTTATTGTATCCGGGTCCTGCCCGTTTACAGCTTCAACCCTAAGAAGAGCAAAGAAGCGCTCCCCTTCTTTCGGGGGTCTGACCTGACCCGAAACGTGGTCTCCTGTCCTTAAGCTGAATCTTTTTATCTGCGACGGAGATACATATATATCGTCCGGAGATGGAAGGTAGTTATAGTCGGAACTCCTAAGAAAACCATAACCATCAGCAAGAACCTCAAGAACCCCTTTAGAGAAGGTTAAACCATCTTTTGTGGTCTGTGCTTCTAAAATCTTAAAAATTAATTCCTGTTTTCTAAGATCGCTATAACCCGTAATTCCAAGTTCTTTAGCTATCTTATTTAAATCGACAATCTTCTTAGATTGAAGTTCAGAAATATCCATTGGCATATTTCAATCCTACATTAAGAATTATTAAATACTATTTTGACAATTATTTTAAATTATAACCGGATTAGTTAATCGGGGTTATCTTACTGATCACTCTGTTTTTTTGAAAGCTGTGAAAGGAACAAGAGGAACTACAGTAAAATTATACTTATTGGTAAAAAATGTCAAGGCTTTTTTTTCTTCAACAGCTCTTCCTTGATTTTCCCCAGCACATACATGCTCCCCAGCACGACCAGGCACTCGCTTTTGCCCCTGTTATGAGCGAAATCGGCTATAAAATCCGCCCCGCTGCTCTCCGGGACGGCATTTATACACAGATCTTTACTTATTCTATCCAGCTCATCCAGCCCGGCTGCCCTGTCGTAATCAATTGTATTAAGGTGAATTTCATCAAAGTATGGACTTAAAGCTACCAGCATTTCCTTAATTGCCTTATCCCTCATTACACCAAAAAGGAGGGTTTTCCTGCTGAACTCATCTTTTTGCCGCAGAAATGCGCTTAAGAAACTTTCAATACCTTCCAGGTTGTGGGCAGAATCAAATATTATCCTGGGCCTTTTGCTATAGACTTCGTACCTGCCCTCAATCCCGGTATTCTGTACTACGTTTTTGAGACCTGAAAGGATATGGCCTGAATTGTTCAAACCCAGCGTCTTATTGAGCGTTAAAACCGCAAGTGCTGCATTATTCCTCTGGTGAGTTCCATACAGCGGAGGCTCAATTTTCTCAAGAACCAGGCTCTCAGTCTTCAGCCTCAGGCTTTCTTTTTCCTGTGAAATATAGTCAGACAGCTGGAAAAGTTCTGCATTGTTCTGACTGCATATACTTCTGATCGTGTTTTCAGCAGCCTCAGGCAATATGCCGGTAAATACCTTTCCGCCCTGTTTAATTATGCCGCCTTTTTCAAAGGCAATTTTTTCAAGAGTATCGCCAAGAATTTCCGTATGCTCAAGACTTATGGAGGTAATAACCGAGGCAAGCGGGGTTAATGTATTTGTTGCGTCAAGCCTTCCCCCAAGTCCTGTTTCAATGGCGGCATATTCCACATTTTCATCTGAAAAGTACTTAAATGCAAGGGCTGTTGTAACCTCAAAGAACGTAGGCTTATTTGTATCTATGAAACGATTAATGCTGGAAATAAATTCCACAATATACTCATCCGGAATTTCTTTTCCGTTAATTCTCACCCTTTCGTTGAATCTGACAAAATGAGGAGAAGTATATAACCCTGTTTTATACCCCGATTCCGTCAAAATGCTGGAAATGAAGGACGTTGTGCTTCCTTTTCCGTTCGTACCTGCTATATGAAAGGATTTAAAGTTCTTCTGAGGGTTGCCTGTATACTCCAGCAAAGCTGTTATATTATCCAGGCCGAGCTTCATCCCGAATTTCTGAAGGGAGTAAAGTCTCTCTAAAGCTGAGCTGATTTCATTACCTGCCATCGGTTAACCTGATTATAAATGGAGCCTTTAAGCGTGGGCAATATTTCATATGATGTATGAGCCTGTCAGCTCCGATACCTTCCGGACTTTCATTTTCCTGCAATATTCCAGCAGTCCAGTAATTATTTCCACACCCGCATTAGGGTTGACAAAGTTCACTGTTCCCAGTTGAAAAGCAGTTGCGCCTACAATCATAAATTCAACTGCATCCTGCCAGTTCATAATTCCCCCGATACCAATAATCGGTATCTTAACCTGTCTTTTGATTTCAAGTACCTTTGCCAGTGCTACCGGCTTTATTGCAGGACCCGAAAGGCCTCCTGTAACGTTTAATATTTTCGGTTTACGCGTATATATGTCAAATGATGTGCCTACAAGCGTGTTTATGGCAGAAACGGCATCCCCCCCTTCTTCACTTACCACCCTGGCAAAGCTGGCAATATCGGGGACATTCGGAGAAAGCTTTATAATTACCGGCTTATCTGTAACAGCTTTTACTTTCCCTGTAATCTCTCCTACCGCCTTTATGTCGTGACCGAAAATGAGCCCCCCTTCTTTTACGTTCGGGCATGAAATGTTGATTTCAAAGGCTTTAATTGTATCTTCGGAGTTAAGTATGCGCGTGCACTCAACGTATTCCTCTATTGAACTGGCGGCAATATTGCAGACTATATTGGTATCAAACTGTCTTAAGAACGGTATTTTTGTCCTAATGAATTCCTCAACGCCTACGTTTGCCAGGCCAATTGCATTTAGCATCCCTGAAGCGGTTTCCACTATGCGCTGCGGCGGATTCCCCTTTCTGGGCTTGAGGCTGACAGACTTGGTTACAACAGCACCGATCTTGTTTAAGTCCGTCAGGTTTGAAATTTCATTTCCGTATCCCACCGTCCCTGAGGCCAGCATGACGGGATTTTTTAACCTTAAAGATCCTATCTGAACCGAAAGATCTGCTTCGTCAACGGTTTTTACGCCCTGATCCATCATATTACAACCTTCCTTATGTCAAAAACAGGACCGTCTTTACATACAAGGTAATATCCGTCTTTATCAAGGGCCTGTATGGGACATCCCTGGCAGATGCCAAATCCGCAGGCCATTGCACACTCTGTTGAAACTTCACAGTTGTAGCTGTATTTCATGCAGAAATCCTTGACTGCACGGAGCATCGGTGTCGGACCGCATGCAAAAACCTTTATCCGCGACTCGTCCAGAAGTGACTTATTGGCTTCAAGAAGCTGAACAACGTTTCCCTTAAAGCCCTTTGAACCGTCGTCTGTTGAAATGATTACGTTCTTCATTTGGTAGGTTATTACATCGGCAGAAGAGCGACCTCCCACGAACGTAAACAGCTTTTTATCTTCCGGCATTGCTTTGGTTAGAAAAGGAAAAGGTGCGGCTCCAAGCCCCCCGGCAACAAAGATTGCAGATTCATAATCGCCGTTGACGTTAAAACCGTTGCCCAATGGACCCAGAATGTCCAGCGGCTCGCCTGCCTTTTTATGAGAAAGAATCTTTGTACCTTCCCCAAGCACATTGAACATGAAGGAGATACTATCGCCATCAGCTTCACATATACTGAAAGGTCTTCTTAAGAGCGGGAAATTGGAATCTGAAACTTTAATGTTGCAGAACTGGCCGGGAGATGCTTCACGGGCAATTTCAGGACAATGAGCCTTCAGAAGGAAAATTGACTCCCCCAGTTCTATCAGCTGAGTGACTTCTGCATTTACAATTATCAACTATTTCTCTTGCCTTCTTATTTAAATTCGGGTTTCATAAACTTTTCTTCAACGGCACTTATTTTATCCAGCCTTTTCTGATGCCTGCCACCGGCAAATGCTGTGGTCATGAATACTTCAAGGATGGATTTTATTGTCTCTTCGCCAAGTGCTTTTGCCCCTACTACCAGCACATTTGCATTATTATGCTCTCTGGCGCTGCGGGCGGAAAACTCATTATAACATGTTGCAGCCCTGATGCCCGGAATTTTATTTGCAGTAATTGCCGAGGGAATTCCTGTGGCGTCAACAATGATCCCGAAATCAACTTTTTTATCTATTACCTGAAGTGCCACACCAAGGGCAAAATCGGGATAGTCGCATGAAGCCTCGTCATAGGTCCCAACGTCGATGACGCCATAGGACTTCTCAGTCAGTATCTTTGAGAGCACTCCCTTTATTGAAACTCCCGTATGGTCACTCCCGATGGCAGCCTTGTTAAGCTTAAGCGCGGAGGCTGAACTTCCCGAACGTTCGGCTTCAATTTTCTCAATCTCCTCGCGGTTCACTATGATAATTCCAAGGGCCTTTATTTTATCCAAAGCCAGCGGAGTTACAATATCATTTGGTGCTACAGGCAGAACTTTAATACCCTGCCTGCCCAGTTTTATGACGTCAGATTCCAGAATGAGTTTTTTCATATTTTTCAGGATTTTGCCAAAGAATTTAAGTTATAAAAGTTCAATTATAAGTGTTCTGTCAGCTTTTTCATCTTCAGATAATCAACAACGTTCTTTACTTCCTGAGCTTTATCTCTTCTGCAGATAAGAAGTGCGTCTTCAGTATTTATAACAATCAGGTTTTCCACGCCTACTACAGCAGTAAATTTCTTGGGTGAATATACATAGGAATCGCTCGTGTTCTGGCAGTAAGTCTTCCCTACCAGTGCATTGCCGTCTTCATCTTTTTCCGTAAGCTGATATACCTCTTCCCAGCTGCCGACATCACTCCAGATAAACATGCCGCGCGTCAAAAATACATTAGAAGATTTTTCCATTATGCCGTAATCGATGGATATGCTTTTAAGCTGTCCGTAAACATGGCTTAAGGTCTTCTCAAAATTCGGCGTATTCAGGCTTCCTTCAATCTCTTTGAGGCCTTCAAAGAGTTCCGGCATATGGAGTTCAATTTCACTTAAAATAGAATCTATCCTCCAGATGAACATTCCGCTGTTCCAGAGGAAATCTCCGCTTTCAATGAACCTTACTGCAGTTGCATAATTCGGTTTCTCTGCAAATGTAAGCACCTTGAAGATATTGTCTTCAACTGGCTTTTCTTCAATCTGTATGTAGCCGTATCCTGTTTCAGGTCTTGTGGGGTTAATACCGATAGTAACCAGCCCTTTTCTTTCATAGGCAAATTTTGCCGCAGAACTCAAAGTCCTCTGAAACTCATCTTTATCCCTTATAATATGGTCGGCCGGAAGGGTCAGTATTACAGCATCTTTACTTTTTTTACCTACGATAATTGAAGCCAGGCCGATTGCCGCAGCCGTATTTTTACCGAAAGGCTCATCGATAATGTTTTCAGCAGGAATTCCTGGCAGCTGGTTTTTAATTTCTGTTTTCTGCACTTTGTTTGTGATAACAAATATATTCTTTTTTTCAACCAGTCCTTCCAGGCGCTCAACCGTATCCTGTATCATGGAATTCTGTCCGAAAATCTTCAGGAGTTGTTTTGGTTTCTTTTCTTTGCTTCTTGGCCAGAACCGGGATCCGACCCCGCCTGCCATTATCACTGCATATAGTTCCATTCAATTTCCTTTAATTTATATTCTGAATTTTTCTTCCAAAATCTTCAGCTTTATTTAAGAACTTCTTAATATCCACGTCCTTACCCTTAATTACCGCCACTATTACGATCAGGGCTGCCCTCATGCCTTCAGCCACCTCCTTTACAGGCGGAATGGTATCAGACTTCAGGAGTTCCAGAGACTTAACAAAGATATTATGCATATTGGCAATAATTTCAAAGCCAATTTTATCAGATAAATCCGCATTTTTCTGCATGATTTCACGGTACTTTTCTATCTCTTCTTTGCTGATTGCAGCCTCTGGCATTTTTTTTAAGAATGCGTCAAGGTCTTTTATCGGACTTAATATACAGGATTCATAATCCTCAAAGAGTATATTTTCCTCAGCCTCAGGTTTCTTTTCCTGTTTATACCTTCCTTCAGCATCCGGATTCACGGGCCCTTTTAATTCTGAAGCTCCTTCAGGAATTTTGGCCTCAGCTGCCGGGACCTCTTCTTTTTCCTGCTCAGCGGCGGCCCCGCTTTCAAATGCCTCGCTGGGATTTCTTTTTGAGAGATCAACCCTTATGGATTCATCCTCTTTAAGCTGATAGAGGGTTTGCCTGCAGGACTGGGGCGAGACCCTTTCAAGCAGATTATTAAGATCTTTTACGATGTAATAGCTGTGTTCTTTAAACTTGTCGGTGATCTTAAGGAAATCAACTTTGCTTTTGGCTATAAAGTTGTATATCTCCCCTAATCTGATTGCAAAGGTTGAAAACTCCGTAACCCTCTTCATTTTTTGAATGTCGGCTTCAAGATCCTTCGATTGGCAGATATTCTCCCTGATAAGAGCAACGACCTCAATTTTTTCTGTGTTTAATCTTAAATTGTTGGCTGCAGAAATTATACACTGGACAATATATTGCTGTATTAAGTCCATGATTTACTCAGTGTAGATTCTGGGAACCCTTTTACTGATATTGCACGTAATTTCATAAGGAATAGTATTCAGGATTTTTGCCCAATCCGCAGCAGTAATTACACTGCTCCCGGATTTCCCGAGCAAAATCACCTCATCGTTTTCCTTAATGTTTCCGTTTACACCAATATCGAACATGATCCTGTCCATACAGACCTGTCCTACCTGAGGATATTTTTTCCCCTTAATTATTACTTCAGCCTTATTTGAAAGTCCGCGGGCATAGCCGTCGGCATATCCCACAGATGCCGTACCAATTCTGGTTTTCTTCTTAGCTATGAATTTCCGGCCATAGCTGATAGACTGCCCGGGCCCTACTTCCTTTATATTTGTTATACTTGTAACAAGAGACATTACAGGCTTCAATTTTATCGATTCCGTTGTCTCCGGCGATGGATAATATCCGTAAAGAGAAATGCCGGGTCTAACCATATCGAAATAAGCATCCGGCATATCCAGTATTGCCCCGCTGTTGGCTGCGTGAGCAAGACCGTAGTTTATGTTTTCTTTTTTTAATTCGTCTACAATACTTTTGAATCTTTTCAGCTGCAGACGCGCATAAGACTTGTCACTTTCATCTGAAGTGGCAAAATGCGTATATATGCCGTCAATAACAAACTTTTTATCCAGGCTGATTTTTTTTATGAAGCCTGCTGCATCGGCATAACTTACACCCAGACGCCCCATGCCGGTGTCAATCTTTACGTGCACCCTTATCTTCTTATTTTTTCCTGATTCTCTTAAATAGCTCAAATGTTCTTCTGTAAATACAGTTGGAATTACATTATACTTCAGGTAATCCGCAGCTTCTGATTTCAGTACCGGGGCAAAGACCAGGACCGGCGACTTGAAGCCGGCTTTTCTAAATTCTATTGCTTCCTCCAGGAGAGCTACAGCAAAGTAATCGGGTTTTTTACTGTCCAGTAAAAGCAGGGTCTTTACACATTCAATCATTCCGTGGCCATAGGCATCAGCTTTAACCACAGCCATAACTTTAGTTTTTTTTACTTTCTTTTTAATATTAAGAAAATTTAACTTAAGGTTTGTACGATTTATTTTGGCAAAAGTAGGTCGCATTATATCGAAAATTTTTATTAAAATAACCGTAAAATATACTTTTAATTAGAGTGATAATCAATCAGATCATTTATTTATTTTAATATTATACAATCCTCAAACACCTCCTCTGTTTGCCTTATTTCACGCTATTGCTCAGGCCGTTTGACTTTCTGTACGGAATCCCGGCATGCTAATCAGAACTTTTGTCTTTTTTTTTAGGTTTATACTTTATAGGCAATTTATTTCTTTAATAAATATAAAGTATAGCGAAATGATTGGATACAGATTCACAGATTTTACTCCCGATGATAATCAGGGAGGTTCATTTGAATCGCTGCTCAACGTGTTTTTACAGCTGCTGACGCTTACCTCGGGAAATGTTTCGGAAGCATTGAACCTGCTGAGCCAGCTGGATTCAAAATACAACCTGACATCGGATGAGTATGGAATTGGTGATTTTATACAGGAATTAAAGGACAAGGATTATCTTTCTGAAGAGGAATCGAATCCGGGAGTATATAACATAACTGCAAAATCTGAACAGTCGATACGCCGGAAATCACTCGAAGAGGTCTTTGGCAAATTAAAGCGTTCTGTAGCCGGAAACCACCGCACTCCTTTATCAGGCCGCGGAGATGAAAAAACCTCCGACAGGCGCGATTATGAGTTTGGAGATGCTCTGGATCAGATTGATATGACCGATTCAATAAAAAACGCCCAGATCAACCATGGAATTATGGATTTTACACTGACAGAAGATGATCTGGAAGTTGAAGAAAGAGAATACAAGACAATTACCTCCACTGTTCTCATGATAGATATTTCCCATTCAATGATACTTTATGGGGAAGATAGAATTACCCCGGCTAAAAAGGTTGCAATGGCTTTTGCCGAACTGATAACAACAAAATTCCCGAAGGATACGCTAGACGTTATTGTATTCGGTAACGATGCCTGGCCAATTGAAATTAAAGATCTCCCATATTTACAGGTGGGGCCTTATCATACTAATACTTATGCCGGACTGGAACTTGCAATGGATATCTTAAGGCGCCGCAGAACCGGAAATAAACAGATTTTTATGGTTACAGACGGTAAACCTACCTGTCTTAAGGAAGGATTGAAATATTACAAGAACAGCTTCGGAATGGACAGAAAAATTCTCAACAAAACGCTCGACCAGGCAGCTAAATGCAGAAGGATGGGAATAACAATTACAACTTTTATGATCGCAAAAGATCCTTATCTGCAGAATTTTGTCAGGGATTTTACTAAAATAAATAATGGGAAGGCTTTCTACAGCAGCCCTACCGGCTTAGGTGAATACATTTTCGAAGATTATATGAGGAACCGCCGCAAAACTCTCAAATAACGCGGCCACGGAAAGAGAACAATAATGGAGGACCCGAAAACTATGTTGATGAAACATCATTCCGAAATCAGAACTTTAGGACAATTAAAAAATACAGGTTACAAACCGCGTTCCATCAAGGATGAAATGCGCGAAAACCTGATCAGACAGCTGCAGAATAACGAGAACAGTTTCCATGGCATTGTTGGTTATGAACAAAGCGTTATTCCCGATATTGATACCTCAATTCTTTCCAGACACAATATTCTTTTGCTCGGCTTAAGGGGGCAGGCAAAAACACGCCTTGCACGCCTGATGATTAATTTGCTAGATGAGTATATACCTGTTGTTGAAGGCTCTGAACTCAACGATGACCCTTTTAATCCCATTTCAAGATATTCTCTTGATACTATTGCTGAAAAAGGCGACGATACACCGATATCCTGGATGCACCGCTCTGAAAGATACACTGAAAAACTGGCTACTCCGGACGTTTCAATTGCCGACTTAATTGGCGACGTCGACCCGATTAAAGCCGCCAACCTGAAACTTCCCTATTCTGATGAAAGGGTAATTCACTTTGGACTTATACCCCGCTCCCACAGAGGTATTTTTGTTATAAATGAACTGCCCGACCTTCAGGCAAGGATTCAGGTTGCACTTTTTAATATCCTGCAGGAAAAGGACATACAGATACGAGGATTTAAGATCAGGCTGCCGCTCGACATTCAGTTCGTCTTTACGGCCAATCCTGAAGACTATACAAACCGCGGTGCTATTGTAACCCCGTTAAAAGACAGAATTGACAGCCAGATCCTAACTCATTACCCGAAGTCGATCCATGTTTCCAAGGAAATTACAAGCCAGGAGGCAAAACTTACCATTGAACAGGCTCAGAAGGTATGTTCATCGGAACTCGTTAAACTCCTCATCGAACAGATTGCCTTTGAGGCCAGGGAAAGCGAATATATAGACGCCAAGAGCGGGGTCTCGGCCCGCCTTACAATATCAGCCTATGAAAACCTTGTAAGCGCAGCCGAACGCAGACTCCTCATCAATAAGGAGAAAGAAACTCATATCAGGGTATCCGACTTTGCCGGCGTTATTCCGTCAATTACAGGAAAAATTGAACTGGTATATGAAGGCGAGCAGGAAGGCCCCGCAAAAGTGGCACAAATACTTGTCGGTAAGGCAATCAGAAGCCAGTTCTCACTCTATTTCCCTAATCCGGATAAGCTGAAGAGAAATCAGGATTCAAATCCCTATCTCCCGATAATAAACTGGTTCGGAAAAGGCAACCAGATAGATCTTATGAACAGCTTTTCAAATGCCGAATACAAAAAGACGCTTAACTCAATTCCGGGACTGAAGGAGCTTGTTAATAAATATCATCCGAACGAGGATGAGTCGAATAAGCTTCTTCTGATGGAATTTGTGCTGCACGGACTTTCTGAGTTCTCCCTCTTAAGCAAGTTCCGCCTGGAGAAGGGTCTGCAGTTTAAGGATATGCTCAGCAGCATGTTTTCAATGAATAAGGAAGAAGATGAAGATAGTAATAACCCGGATACTTTCATCTAGCTTCTATTCAGCTCACAAAAGACCTAAAAAAAGGGGCAAAGTTTTTAAGGCTTTGTCCCTTTTGTTTTTCATAGACTAAAGGCCGCTGAAGTTTACGCCGGTAAAGGCCATTGCAGGAATTTTCATTGACCTGTAAGGGTAGGGATCATTTCCAATTTCAGCGAGGTTTTTCCAGAACTCCTTTGCGTTTCCGCTTATATTCATCTCGTTAATGGGTTTTACTATCTCCCCGTTTTCAATTAAGAACCCTACAATTCCGAATGAGAAGTCGCCCGTAGTGGAGTTCGAGTTTCCGCCAATGAACCCGTTTACAAGGATTGCTCTTTTCTGATCTTTAATCATCTCGTCAAGTGATTTTGTCCCGTATTCAAAGAGGATGTTTGAAGTTGAACCGGAATTAGGCTCCATGCCTATTTTCTTCCCGTAGTAGTTATCGACATAAAAATTCCTGAGAATGCCTTTTTCGACTATCACCCTTTTCTTAGCTGCAATCCCCTCGTCGTCAAAAAACCTGGAGCCGAAGCCGCCCGGTACAAACGGGTCGTCTATTACGGTAAGTTTTTCCGAAGCAATTTGTTTGTCCAGCATCCCATCCAGAAAAGAGCTCTTCTGCTGAAGTGCCCGTGCGCTTAAAGGCTCGGCCAGCATATAAAGAAGCCTTGAACCGGCCCTGTTTTCAACCAGCATATCATATATACCCGACTCGATTTTCTTCTGCCCTATTTTTTTCAGCGCCCTTTGTGCGGCATTCTTTCCAAGAACCTCCGGCGAAGGGAGCTCATTGCGGAACCTTGAAGTGGCATAGAACCAGTCCTCGGGCCTTCCCCCGTTATTATCCTTTACTGTAACCGAGGCGCCCGCTGAAAAAAATGTTCCTGATCCTTCGCCTTTAAAGCCGTTGCTGTGGACGCGGACAAATTCATAATATGAATCGTTATAGCCTGCTGTAGCAGAAATTATCATGCTGCTTTCAGACGTGGCCGCCTGCTCAATCTCAGAGGCAGTTTTCTTCCTTTCGGACGCCTCCACCTTTTCATAGCCGGGATCAGTAAGTCCCAGGTCTGTCTCCGTCTTCAAAGGATAATATTTTGGATCCGGCAGTGCCCTGAATTCATCGCGGGTGAGGTATTTTGTTCCTGCAACCGCCTCCTGAATGAATTTCTCCAGGGAATCCTTTCTCAGGTCGTTTGTTGAGTGGCCCGAATAACGTTTATCTGCGTAAATCTGCAAGGAGAGTGAGTTCCTGGTGGATTCTTTCATTGTCTCCAGTTTTTTATCCCTGTATTCAATTTCAATATCCCGGCTGTTGTAAATAACAGCAGAGGACTCATTGGCGCCATTTTTAATGGCGTAATTCATGGCCCATTCCGCCAGTTCCAGCCTTTCTTTATTATTCATAGGAATATTCCTTATAATTTCTTTCAAATTTGGATGAATTAGGATTTAGCAGTGCTTAAGCCGCCGACTGTAATTTTCTTAACCTTAACTGTCGGCAGACCCATTGATACAGGCACGCCCTGCCCGTTTTTGCCGCACGTCCAGCCCCCTTCAGCCATCTGCATGTCGTCGGCTACCATCTGTATATCTTTTA